>JAFGTK010000058.1 GCA_016934135.1 Deltaproteobacteria bacterium
CCCGAGCGTTATGAGATTGCACTGCTGGCAAAGGATGGAACCTGGCGGGCCTTTGAAATCAATCCCTCAATCATTCAGTATGAATCAAGGGTAGCCACACAGAACATAATCAGGGACATCACACAGAAGAGGAAGGCACAGAAGGCCCTAAGGGCTTCAGAGGCCAAATACCGGGCAACTGTCGAACATACGGGAACCGCCATTATGCTGCTGGAAGAGAATCGGAAAATCTCCTTGGTGAACAGGCAGATGGAGAAATTGAGCGGGTACAAGAGAGAGGAGATAGAAGGCAGGATACCTTTTACCCAGCTCGTACACCCTGATGATCGTGAGCGTATGGCCGGATATCACAAGGCGCGCAGGGAGGGGAGAAAGGATATCCCATCCGAATACGAATTCCGGTTCATCGATAAGCAGGGCAAAGTCAAGGACTCTTTTATCACCATAGGCATGATACCAGGGACAAGGCAGAGCATTGTCTCCATCATGGATATCACTGACATAAAACAAATGGAACAGGAACTGGAGAAAGCAAGGAAAATGGCTCTGCTGGGTGAGATGTCAGCTCACGTGGCTCATGAGGTGAGAAACCCCCTGCAGAAGATCAAGACAGGTGTAGAACTGCTTTTTCATTCAATGTCTCTTGACGAAAGACAGAAAAAGCTCTTCAATGGTGTTGCCAATGGGGTCGACAACCTTGAGAAATTTGTCACTCAGATTCTGGAATGGACCAGGTCAGGAAAGATCAGGCCCAAGCCCTTCAGTATAAGTAATATTATCATAGGATTGATATTCAATCGCGACGAGCAGTTCACCCGGCAGGGCATAGAGGTCAGCACCACATTCGATATGAACAACGATATGGTTACTGTTGATGGTATTCAGCTCAGGCAGCTCCTCGAGAATCTTATCGACAATGCGCTTGAGGCAATGCCTCAGGGCGGAACCCTCTCCATCACCACCTCGTGTGTTCCCGGTTATACCTTCAGGGGCTCAAAGGAAGACGTTGGAGTCAATGCCCTTGAGATCCGTATAGAAGATACCGGCTTCGGAATAGAAGAGCAGGATCTTCCATATATCTTTCAGCCGTTTTTCACGAAAAAGACAAAGGGGACAGGGCTCGGGCTGGCACTGGTGCAGAAGATCGTCAGCGTACATAACGGTGAGATCGATGTGGAGAATCTCGAAAACGCAGGTGTGAGATTCACTATCAGGCTTCCCATGGATCAGACGTTTTCAGATGATGATGTCGGATAAGAACACGATACGATTCAGTATAACGAATCGGGTGATCAGTTGATTCAGACATGGAGCAGTTTGTGGAAACGAAAAAAAGAATACTCATAGTCGATGATGAACAGGTCTTCCTGGAACAGCTCAAGGATGCATTGGAACATTCGAGCCTTGATCTGCTGATAGAGACGGCTCGTGATGGTGTAGAGGCACTCGAAAAGCTTCAGATAACGTATCACGATATCGTGATAACAGATCTCAAGATGCCCAGGATGGACGGATATGAACTCTTAAGAGAGATTCAGAAGAGATATCCTTCCATCTACGTGGTGGTTATCACTGCCTTCGGGAGTGTATCCGGCGCGGTCGAGGCCATGAGATACGGTGCGTACGACTTCCTGGAAAAACCCTTTAACATGGATACACTGGAACTTTCCCTTACAAAGATTATCCGGCAGCAGGAGATTCTGAAGGAGAATATTGAATTAAAGGGCCAGATCAGGCAATACGCTGAAGGACTCGACCAGATGGTGGGGTCGAATCCCAAGATGCAGAAACTCTATGACCAGGTCATAACAGCTGCCGATACCGACCTTACCGTGCTCATTCTCGGAGAGACAGGGACCGGCAAAGAACTGGTTGCACGCTCTGTTCATTCCAGGAGCGACCGGCGCTCAAAGCCTTTTGTAGTCATAAATTGTGCTGCAGTGCCGGAAAATCTCCTTGAGTCGGAGTTTTTCGGTCATGAAAAGGGCGCTTTCAGCGGTGCCATCAGCCAGCGGATCGGAAAGTTTGAAAAGGCGCATACCGGGACACTGTTCCTGGATGAGATCGGCGATATCCCCCTTGAACTTCAGGCAAAGATCCTGCGTGTAATCGAAGACGGCAGGATTACACGCCTGGGCAGCAACAGAGAGATAGAGCTCGATTTCAGGGTGATCTGCGCTACTAACCGTCCTATCGGCGACATGATCAGGAAAGAGCTGTTTAGAGAGGATCTCTACTACCGGATCAGTGTCCTGCCTATTATCATACCGCCTCTGCGGGAGAGAAAGGATGATATTTCCCTTCTGGTGAGCCATTTTATAGGCAAGTATGCAAAGAAACTGGGTTCCAATGTCAAAGGGATATCCCAGCAGGCCATGCAGCAGCTCCTGGCATACTCCTGGCCCGGAAATGTCCGGGAGATCGAAAACCTTATTCAGCGGTCCATGGTGTCTACGAGGCTCGATGTTATTGAGCGTTTCCCCGACCTTGGGATGATCGAACAGGAGGCTGAAGCCGCTCCTGCGGGTATCATGAACGAGGAATCGACCATCTGGGTCGATGTGGGGGAAGGGGCTAAATACCATACCATCAAACAATCCATGATCGAGCAGTTCGAAACACGGTATTTTTCCCATCTATTGAAGAAACACAATGGTGTCATTGCAGAGGCTGCACGGGAATCAGGGCTGAACTACAAGACCTTTTACCTGAAGGTGGAGAAATACAATCTTTCAAAGAAAAGATCCCGGTAGATACTTTCTAGGCAGAGCTTATTATTGGAGTATCGGAATTCAAAGAGGCGTACGTTATCGGCAGGAAATGAATGGAGGTATCAGATATGGAGATGAAAGATATACGTTACGAGCCGGCGGCAGCCGCTGGTGAGAACGATGCACTCCTTGTCATTGATATGCAGAATGATTTCATGCCTGCAGGAGCCCTGCCCGTAGCACAGGGGGATATAATCGTTGACGGGATCAATGCCCTGATGCAGGTCTTCAGCGAGTGCGGAGCATCAGTGGTTCTTACCCAGGACTGGCATCCAAAAGGGCATCATTCCTTTGCATCCGCACATGAGGGGAAGGCCCCGTATGATCCGTATGATGCACCGGGGCTCGGTCCTGTTCTCTGGCCGGATCATTGTGTACAGGGTACAATAGGTGCTGACTTTCATCCTGGCCTGAATACCTTCATGGCACATGCAGTAATAAGAAAAGGCTATAATCCCTCCATTGACAGTTATTCCGGTTTTCTTGAAAACGATCTGAAGACCTCGACAGGGCTTGGCGGTTATCTGCATGGCAGGGGTGTTCAAAGGGTATTTGTATGCGGTCTTGCCCTTGATTATTGCGTGTTCTATACCGCGTCAGACGCCATGAAGACAGGATTCGAGGTGTATGTTGTCATGGACTTGACCAGGGCGGTCGTTTCTCCTGAAAACAGTGTATCAACAGCCCTCGAGACACTTACCTCTGAGGGTGCCAGGTATATTGATTCACCGGCAATCAGGCTTAAAGGGTAAACCTGCATTGTGCAGTTGAATCATTTTATGGTTTTCTATTATTGCACATAGCTCATTTTGTGGGAGCGGCTTTAGCCGCTCCCAC
>JAFGTK010000059.1 GCA_016934135.1 Deltaproteobacteria bacterium
ACCAAGAATCCGGGTACCGAAACCGGCCATCTCATGGGGATGTTTTATCGGCGCATGTTCATCAAGCCCCAGATATCTCCTGAACCAGCTGACCCCTTCGCCCCTGCAGATATGGTCCACCTCCACCCTGTCTGCAAGATCGGACATGTTTGCAATATGCCCGCCTATGACAATGGCCGCCCCTGGAAGATGTTCCCGGATAAGCCGGCACATCCTTTTCACCTTGCCGATGTTGGGCATTATTGCGCTGATCCCGACAATATCATAGTCATTATGTGAGATCTCATGGATAAAACGTTCCTGATCGGGAAAATCCAGCATAGTGCATGGCGCCTGAATATTCTCCTTCAGGAGAAGCAGTCCGAATGAGCGGTGAAACATGCGCAGCGAAAAAGGCCCCTGTTCCCTGGTAACCTGATTGTGGTAAAGCTCCATGGGATTGATCCTGCGGCTGCCGTATTCATCATCCCGGGCATACGGCCCGAATACGCTTGTCAATAAAATATTAGCTTTCGATCCGAGGGGATGTACCGGCATAGTAGAGTCCATTCATATTCCTCCTGGCAATGTTGTTTGAGAAAGGCATAGACCCTATTGAGGTGTATGGACAATCTAATTATTTGTTTTCACATTTGAATTACACATATTTTTCAGTATTTTTACACATCTTTCCTAAAGTTTTGAAAAAGCATTGTGAGTTGAACCAGGTATGATTCACTCTTTATCAGTAGCTCAGCCCTTACCCGGCTCCTCGCATGAAAAGCGGATTGTATCAGGGTCATTCTCATCGGTTTCACGGCCAATACTGATAAGACCCTGATCACTCAGCACAATCTCGTCATTATGGACAAAGGCCTGCTTCATGCCTTTGTTTTTCACATAGGTGCCGTTTGTGCTCTGGTCTATGAGAATGAACCTGCCCCTGTGATATTCGATACGGGCATGTGAGCGGCTTGCAATTGCATTGTCCACCACCAGGTCGTTCTGGGCCTGTCTTCCAAGGGTGACAGCGGGGTTGCTGCTGTCCACGCAGAGCTCCTTTCCCCTGAACATAAGGCGGCAGCGGCTGTCCGCAGAGGACATGATAAGATCGCCGGAAAGCATGATCGTGAGAGTTTCTTCCTCCCAGACGATCTCATAGATTATGAATTCGCCTGCCTTGCCTTTGATGGTGGTCCTGTCGATGCACTTGATATCGATCCCGATGCCTTCAGGCAGAGCATGTATGGTCTGCTGGTTCGTGATGATCTGTCTGGGTTTTGCCAGTTCCACCATGCGTGCAGCCATATTGACAGCATCGCCGAATATATCCGAACTGCGCATGATTACCGGCCCCAGATGAAGCCCTACACGTATGTTGGGCTTGATGCTCTGATTCGGAAGGATCGGCAGCATGGCATCCACTGCCTTCTGCATCCCGATTGCAGCCTGAACCGCCAGCTCTGCTGCAGCAAATGTGCACATCACCTCGTCGCCGATAGTCTTGACAATGGTACCCTTATGGCGGGCAACAGCCTCTGAAATAACTTCGAGGCATCTGCTCACGAGCTTATGGGCGTTTTCATCGCCGAGATGTTCATACATTCCTGTGCTGCCGGAGATGTCTGCGAACAGGATCGCAAGGACCTGGCTATCTTGGGACATACTTTTTTCTAATGAGTTTACTGCATCCGTGTCAAGGAGAGAAATTCCGCAGGACTGACAATCCTGTTACGGCACAGAGATAATTAACCCACATTTTGAATAGATAAGGAATACATCCTAATGATACTCATAGGTGAAATATATCGCATCGCGTGAATCAGGGTCTGCCTCGCGTCCCAGGCTTATTACCCCGTGGGCGCTCAGGATTATCTCATCGTTGTGGACGAATACCGGGCTTTTGCCTTCCTGTGAGACATAGGTGCCGTTGGTACTCTGATCGATCAGAGCGAATTTGCCGCGGCGAACCTCTATACGGCCGTGCATCCGCGATGCAATAACATCGCCAACCACAAGATCGTTCTCGGCCTGTCTTCCCAGGGTGACAAAGGGCCTGCTGCTGTCAACATAAAGCTCTGTCTCCCCCTGCCTCAGATGCAGCCGGCAGTAGATGACCTGCATGGTTTCTTCGTTGGAAAAGGTCATGGTCTGCGCCTGATCGTCCCATATAACCTCAAATATGGCAGACTCTCCACCCTTGCCGTTTACCATGGCGCGATCAATGCATCTTGCACCGAGGCCCGAGCTCTTGGGCAGGGCATCGATAGTCTGCGATGTAGCGAATATCTGCCCGTGCTTTGCAAGGCCTATGACCCTGGCAGCCACACTTACCGCATCACCGAACACATCATAACTCTGTTTTATGACCGGCCCCCAATGAATGCCGATGCGGATACTGAGCGTCACGCGCCTGTCCGGCAGATCGATGCGGAATGACCCATGCGATTTCTGTATGGCTATGGCTGCCTGCAGGGCCTGTTCGGAGCTGGGAAAGGTGCACATTACCTCATCACCGATGGTATTGATGATGGTTCCGCAGTGGTCTGAAACAATGCCTGACATGACTGTAATGCAGCTGCTGACGAGCCTCAGGGCCTCCTCGTTGCGCAGGGACTCGTACAGGACGGCACTGCTCGATATATCCGCAAACAGAACAGCAAGGGTCATTTTTTTCTGCAGCATACTGTTATTTGTAATGAGGGCAGCACCGGTGTCAAGAAAAGAAACATAAACGAACAAAGAACAGCTGACTTCACATCGCCACTGAAGTACGCATGTTCTTCAGTAATCCAATACCCCAGCACTCCAATACTCCAGTCCTTTATATTAATCCCTTTGCATAAAGGCTGAAATTGTTCTAGTAGATATCAATCTGAAAGAAGGAAGCTGTATATGAGCGAATTAGACAATTTAACGAGTCCATCGATCTTTATCGGCCGTCAGGGAGAAGATGACATCATCAGTTTCGGTTCCGGCCAGCCGGACCTGCCCCCGCCGAAAGAGGCCACCGAAGGCATCAATATCCGTCAGGATCTCAGATACGGGCTGATCCAGGGCGAGTATGAGCTGCGCTACGCCCTGTCCAGGGAATATCCGAGGTCAACGGCCGAGAATTTCATCATTACCAACGGCGCCTCCGAGGGTCTTGACCTGATCTTCCGTGCAATAGGAAAGGGAAAGGTTCTCCTGCCGAAACCCTATTACTATTCCTATCCCCACATCATAAGACTTGCTGGCATGGAGTCTGTCTATACCGAGCTGAACGAAGGCAGGATAGATCTGGACGATTTCAGAAAGAAGATAGACGAATGCACGGCAGTGCTGATCAACTCGCCGTCAAACCCCACCGGGAGAATCGAATCGATCGAAACCCTCAAGGAGATTGAGGATATAACCAGCAGGAAAAAGATCTACGTCATCTCCGATGAGGTGTACAAGGACCTTATCTACGAGCGCGAGAACTATCACATCCAGGGAGACCAGGTCATTACCGTAAACTCCTTTTCCAAGACCTATGCCATGTGCGGCGTGAGGGTCGGATATCTGTGGAGCAGCGACCAGAGCATTGTGGACAAGGCAATCGAGATCAAGACCCACACATCCATGAACACGAATCTGGTCGGCCAGGATATGGCGCTGCGGGCAATGAAGGCGCCGAAGGAATATATCGTGGCCCAGCAGAATATCTGGCGGGAAAGGCGCGACCTCATCTACAAAGGGCTTTGCGACCTGGGGCTCGATCTGTGGAAACCTGAAGGGGCCTTTTATGTCCTGCCCAGGGTTGACAGACCGCGTGAATTTCTCTGGAGACTCTATAAGAAATATCATGTGATCACATACCTGGGCGAATGGTTCGGCGCACCGGACAGGATACGGCTGAGCTATGCACTTGACAAGAAAGATATCGAAGAAGGGCTTAACAGGATAGACCTGGCACTCAAGAACATCTGAACCTGAATATTGCAGGGTTCAGTGCTGATCCAGCACAGCCCTGATCTTTGCTGCAAGGTCCTTTTTCAGGATAGGTTTGAGTGCAAAATCTCTGATCCCCATCTTGCGGGATTTCTCCTCTGACATGATGTCGCTGTAACCCGTACAGAGAATGACCGGAATATCGCTCCTGATCTTGAACATTTCCTGAACAAGCGTTTCTCCTGTCATTTTGGGCATGGTCATGTCAGTGATCACCAGATCGAAAAGGTTCGGATTTGATCGGAAAAGATCCAGGGCATGAACACTGTCCGTGGTAGTTGTCACTGCATAGCCGAGGCTCTCAAGCATCTGATGAACAATGCTTGTAAGGGCCGGCTCGTCATCCACGAAAAGGATGCGCTCGTTGCCGGTTGGAATAGCCGGAGCCGGCACAGTTTCCTTTTCGACCGCCATGACAATGCGGGGCAGGTATATCCTGAAGGTTGTCCCTTTGCCCGGTTCGCTCTCAACGTTTATAGTCCCCCTGTTGCTCGTGACTATTCCGTGAACGACCGCCAGGCCGAGACCGGTCCCCTTGTCTTTCTCCTTGGTGGTGAAATAGGGGTCAAAAATCCTGCCCATGATATCCTGTGTCATACCGCACCCGGTATCACTAACGGTAAGAACCATATAATGGCCGGGTTCCCTCGCATTCAGCCTGATGGCTGCCTGAGCATCGAGCATGGTCTCGTCCACCCCTATGGAAAGCACCCCGCTCCCTGTATCCATGGCATTTGCTGCATTGGTGCACAGATTCATTATCACCTGGTGTATCTGTGTAGGGTCGGCCATCACCATCCCTTCGCTGCGGATATCCTGCCTGATCTCGATGGTGACTGGCAGTGACGGCCGCAAAAGCTTGAGCACTTCCTTTACCATGTATTTCAGGATGACCGGCTTTTCCTGACCTTCTTCGTGCCTGCTGAAGGTAAGGATCTGCTTGACCAGATCCCGCGCCCTGTTGCCGGCCTTTAGAATTTCAGCATGATAGCTGCGTATCCTGGGGGCACCCTCGTCTTCCATCAGACACAGCTCGGTATAACCGATTATGGCTGAAAGGATATTGTTGAAATCATGGGCAATCCCACCTGCAAGCGTACCGATAGCCTCCATCTTCTGGGAGTGGAGAAGGCTTATCTCGTAGATTCTCTTCTGCTCTTCCACCTGTCTGCGTTCGGTGATATCCCGGAATATGCCCATGAGAAAGGGCTTTCCGTCAAGAACGATCGGGGATGAACGAATGTCTGCATAAAAGATGCTCCCATCCCTTTTCCGCACAGGTATGTCGTGGACCAGTTCAATTGATCCTTCCATCTGCTTTTCAAACTGCTCCAGCACCCATTCAACGTCCTCAGGGGAATGGATATCGTAAACACTCAGTGTTTTTATTTCTTCGTGAGAATAGCCCAGCATCTCGCAGATCGAGGTGTTGGCTGCAATGAACTGTCTTGTCAGCGGATCTGCCACAAGAATGCCGTCGGTTGTGCCCTCGAACATTGTCCGGAAGCGAGCCTCACTTTCGCGTATCTCCTTTTCAGCATGTTTGCGTTCGGTAATATCTTCTCCGGAACTCAAAGCCCCTGTGATCTGTCCGTCTGAATCGCGCAGAAGGGCATTATGCCAGGCAATTTTCTTTTCAGTCCCTGCCGTGGTGACGACAGAATTTTCCGCATACTCATACTGTTGTATGTTTCCCGACATAATCCCAGAAAAGATCTCTTTGACCTTTTTCCGGTCAGAGCCTGGAATAAAGGTGTCAAACCAGTTCATACCCAGTATCTCATGCTCTTCACATCCGAGAATCTCGCACCCTTTCCGGTTTATAAGTGCAACGGTCCCTTCCCGGTCAAGCGCCACGAACATGACCCCTGCAGTATCCAGGTAGGACTGGGCCTTGTCCCTTTCCGATCTCAGCTCTTCCTGGGATGCCCGGAAGTCTTCCACCAGTTTGTTTGCATAGCCTCCGATAACCTTGAACTCGGCAAAGCCGAGTTCGCCGGGATCGATCTTTTCGTATGAGGCGGCAGACTCCCTGAAGAAACTTATGAACCTGTCGATCCCTTTCTGCAGTTTCCCGGAGATAAATCTTGTTATCAGCAGACTTATGACTATGAAGGATATGAACAGTGTAAGGATAAACAGGATCTGCCGGATAACGGTATGACGGTATTTTTCCTGTTCTGCGGCAATGGCCTCTTCCAGATCGTCGAGATAGACCCCTGTCCCGATGATCCAGTTCCAGTCCTGAAAGAAGACTGCAAAGCTCAATTTCAGCGCCTGCTTGCCTGTGGAGGGTTTGGGCCAGGTGTATTGCACAAAATCACCTCCCGGGCGAGAGCTCGCATCGATCAGTACCTGCCCCACCTGAATGCCGTCCGGATCTTCAAACTTCCTGATATTCTCTCCGATCAGATCCGCATCCGGGTGGCTCAGCAGAACACCGTCTGAACTCATTACAAAGATATAGCCGTCATTGCCGAATCTGATCTGGCTGATCCGTGCAAGGGCCTCCTGCTGGATATCTCCTGTTACATCATCGAGGTATTCTCCGGTTCCGATAAAAAAATTAAACGGCTCGAACAGCTTCACAAACGCCATCTTGGGAAAATCCCTGGCCTCCTCCCCGGGTTTTGTCCAGGTATATTCATAGAATCCCTCACCCTGATCCCTGACGATGCCGATCATGTCCCTGATCACATACCTGCCCCTGGTATCCTGTATATCCATGAGATTCTTATGTTCCATCTCGGGCCTGTCTGCAAAAAGCTGTTCAATCCCGTTAAGATCGGTTGCAAAGTAATATCCGCGCCCCTTGTTGAACCGTATGGGACGGAGCGTCTCGATAATTACCCTCCTGAGCTGATCTTCGGGCATGGTTCCCCTGCCGAGATCGTATATCCTGCCTGCAATGATGTGGGCCTCATACACATGTTCCCTGATGTCATTGCGGACCCGCTGCTGCATCTGGGAACTCTTGAAGATAAGATAATTGATATTCCGCTGCACCTCTGTAATCATGAGCTGCTTCTTTGCCTCTGTCTGTACTGCCTTTATATGCTCGGTCTCGGTCTTCATGCT
>JAFGTK010000319.1 GCA_016934135.1 Deltaproteobacteria bacterium
CCCTACGATGCCGAATGTTGGCAGACCTCCCTGAACATGTGCCTCAACAACAACCCCAAGCGCATCAGTTCCCCACAGGGACGCTGATTTTACGCTTGCTATCATATGTTTTAAAAATAAGAGATGAGAACAGGAATGTCTAGGGGGTGGAGAAATCCGGGTTCAGGAATTCAGCATGGTATAAGGTTGGAAGGGGTGCTGTAAACAGGCGAAGAGTGAACAGATAAGGAGACTGGTAAGAGTTCTATCTGAACCGGCACCACTAAGAATCCATGAACTCCGGTTCTTCGGTTTATGAAGGCTTCTGGATGCGGCGCTTTTGATTATAGTTCTATCAATACTCCACCACTTTTATACTCCAAGATCTGCCGGATCTCATTGTTGATACAGGCCGCACGGTACCGGCCATCACGTTTCTGTGAAAAATAGGATACCTACTGCACAAAAAATCTGCTGAACAGCAGGATCATGACAGGAATCGTGATCAGGGAGACCCCGAAGCTGGCCACCATGAACTGGTTTACAATCGTCCTGTCTCCCCCTTCGCGCTCTGCCAGGATGGGGACCGCGGTGATGGGCGGGACGGCGCTCTGGATCATGATGATGAGCGCGATGTGGTACGGGGGGTTCAAAAGGATGAGTACCCCGAGCGTGATGAGGGGAAAGATCATGTTTTTGATACTGATGAACTTGACGGTTTCCAGCACGGCTATCCGCCCGTGTTTCTGCATATCCAGGAATACGTTTCCCCCGAGGATGATCATCAGCAGGGGAACCGCCATATTCCCCACCAGGCTCAGCCCCGAGACGACAAACTCCGGGATAAACCGGTGGATCCCGAAGAGCCGGAATATAACGGCAAGAATGGTAGCTGCCAGGATCGGATTGAGTATGGCCCGTCGGTTCATTGAGTGAACCTTTTTTCCAAAGAACAGGGGCGCGGTGTTGAAAAAGAATGCCGGGTAGAACAGGGTGAAGAAGAACAGATCTATCACATAGGGGGACTGCGTGCCGTATAATTCGGCTATGATGGCCAGGGGGAAAAAGATCCCGTTTTGAAAGAACAGGGAAAACCGGAACTCTCTCCTGCTTGATTTTCTGGAGAGCATCGAGGCTGCCATGGTCATTACCCAGAAGAATGCCGTAAAGCCGATCCACCAGACGGGCAGGGTCCACCACAGGGGGTACTTTTCCGGGTGAAAATTTTTCAGGATGTTTGCAAAGATCAGGCACGGCAGGGCGATATCGATGGCAAGTACACCGAGCGGACCCAGGACATTGTCGATGAGGATGCGTCTGCTGAGCAGCCAGAATCCGAGTATGCCGATGATGAACAGCGTCCCTACAGCGGTAAACGTGGTGATCAGGATATTCATCCTTTCCTGTGCTATCCTCCCGGTTTATTCGTCAGTTCTCTAAGCAGCTCCGATACATCGGTGGTGGGCCTTCTGCATGTCCTGTTTGTGCATACATACGCGGTGGCCCTGCCGTCAAGGGTTTCCTTGTCCATTATATGCCCGGGCAGCTTCTTGCCGTCTGTCGTCTCCGGACGAACCATGATAACCGCATGCGGCAGGAACCGGGAGCGCAGTGCCCGTATCATCCCCTGTGTGTCTTCGCTGGATATGTCGCCGGAAATAACCACTTCGTGCGTAGGACCCAGCAGGAAATCGAATGCAGTCATCATGAATGTGTGGGCATCCGGGGCATGGGCTATCGCCCGGGAAAAGGCCTGTGCAATCCCGAGGGCATGCTGCTCGAAATCCGTATCGCCGCTGAGCTTTGCGAGCCGCAAAAGATCGAGCATCAGCACTGAATTGCTCGAGGGCAGTGCCCCGTCATACGATTCTTTTGTCCGGGCAATAATCACCTCGGTATCGTCTGCAGTGAGAAAGAACCCGCCGTGCTCGCGGTCCAGGTAGTGTTTGATGCATGTGCGGGAAAGCCTCACGGCTGCATCGAGATACAGGGGATCAAAGGTGGCTTCATAGAGGTCAATGATTCCCCAGATAAAAAAGGCGTAATCATCTGCAGTGGCCTCTCTTAAGGGAGATCCCTCACAAAAGACGTGAAACAGTCTGTCATCGGGTCCGATCATATTCTCAAGGATGAATGCGGCGGCCCTGGCGGCGGCACGGGTGTACACCGCATTTCCAAAGGCCTGGCCAGCCCTGGCAAGGGCCGCTATCATAAGACCGTTCCAATCTGACAGGGCCTTGTCGTCCCTGAACGGTCTGACTCTGAGCTTTCGCTGTTCAAAGAGGATGTCTCTGATCCGTGCAAGTCTCTTGCGCAGGAGGTGTTCATCGATTCCGAGCCGGTCTGCAATCTCCTGAGGCATCTCCTTGAGGTGAATGATGTTTTCTCCTTGAAGCTCTTCTATCGAGGTGTTGCCCGATTTTTCAATGGAAAAGGCATGATGGGCTATACGATAGTCGTCGCCGTCCAGTACGGATCTCAGCTCTTGGTCTTTCCACAGATAGAATGTTCCTTCCCTTCCCTCGCTGTCCGCGTCTTCGGCTGAGAAGAAAAGCCCCTCAGGTGATACCATATCGCGCAGGACATACTGCAATATTTCCTCCGCCGTCTTTTTGTAATGATGCTTTCCGGTGGCCAGGAATGCATCGATGTATGCAATGGCAAGCAGGGCCTGATCATAGAGCATTTTCTCAAAATGCGGAACAAGCCAGCGCTCGTCGGTTGAGTAGCGGTGAAAGCCGTAGCCGATGTGATCGAAGATGCCGCCCATGCTCATGGCATAAAGGGTCTTTTCTGCCATGAGCAGGGCGTGGCTGTTTTCTGTGCGCCTATAGTACCGCAAAAGAAACATGATGGTATGGGGCGTTGGAAATTTTGGGGCATGCCCGAAGCCGCCGTGTTCCTTGCTGAATCGGTTGGCGAGAGCCTTGAATGTATCATGCAGAAGGTGTTCTCCCACTTCGCCGCCGCCTTGTTGCGCAAGGGCTTCTGCAACTGCGCGGGCGATGCTCTCGGCAGAGTTCAATACCTCTTCCCTCTTTGCCCCCCAGATGTCCTTGATTTTCGGGATCAGGTCCATCAGGCCGATGAGGCCCTGCTTGGAATGCTTCGGTAGATAGGTCGCAGCGAAAAACGGTTTTTTCTCCGGGGTCATGATGATGGTAAGGGGCCAGCCACCGGTTCCGGTCATCATCTGACAGGCGTTCATGTAGATTGCATCGATGTGGGGGAGTTCCTCCCGGTCAACCTTTACACAGATGAAGGCATCGTTCATCTTTCGGGCCACATCCTCATCCTCGAAGCATTCGTGCGCCATGACATGACACCAGTGGCAGGTGGAATATCCGATAGACAGGAATATGGGCTTATCCCGCTTCTTCGCCTCGGAGAAGGCCTCGTCGTTCCAGGCAAACCAGTCCACCGGGTTATTCGCGTGCTGGAGAAGATAGGGGCTGAGCTCACTCCCCAGTCTGTTTGTCTTTGTCATAACGCTCTGCACCTCATGGTCGATAGCTGCGATCTGTTGGCCTGATCTGCCTCAGCAGGTCATATGCACCAGCATCTTCATAAAAAACCAGTATGGTATTATGTGCTGGCTCTTGGGGGAAAAGCATCACCGCTGCCTGTGGTGCCCTCCCTCTCCAGCAAAACCTTGTATTGCAGGGTGGAAGAAGCGTTGTTATGATTCTTTTTCCCGGCTATTTTTTCTCGGAATTTGTTCCATTTCCTGCGCGATATTCTGCGCGAGTGCGGTGATACCTGCCATGCTCCCCAGATGCATGGTATCTATGGCAGAGCTGGGTACAAGAACGATAGTTCCCTTCTCCTTCAATCCCTCATAGAGCATGTTCATTGCCCGCAGGTGCAGTGCCGTGGGATTGTTCTGGTATGTCTTTGCGGCCTCTTCAAATTTCACTGCGATCTGCCTCTCGGAATCACCGAGGATAACGCGGGCCTGGCGTTCTCTCTCCGCCTGTGCCTCCATGGACATGGCATCCTGCAGAGCCGGGGGGATGTTTACATCACGCATTTCCACGGAAATGACCTTGATGCCCCAGGGCATTGTCCTCTCGTATATGATTCTCTCGAGTTCGTGATCGATAGCCTCTCTTCCCACAAGCATCTGCGACAGATCGTTCTTGCCGATAACGTCCCGCAGAGCGGTCTGGCATGCCCAGCTGATGGCCATCTGATAATCTTCCACCTCCAGGGCTGCCTTCTCGGGGTCGATTACCTGCCAGAACAGGACAGCGTCGACGTCAACCGGCACGGTATCCCGTGTCAGGGTCTTCTCCGCGCTGAATGCCGTGGTGATAACCCGTAAATCGATCCAGTACGGGATCGTATCCACGACCGGGATGATGAAAAAGAGCCCGGGTCCTTTCATCTCCTTGAATTTTCCAAGCCTGAGAACCACGGCCCGCTTCCATTGATCGGCAATCTTGATGGATGCGGCAATGGTGATCGCTATGATGAAGAAGGCGGCACCCAGCGTGATCGCTGTTTGCTGATCAGCACTGTCGCCGGTTGAGATACTGTATGCAAGCCATGCTCCCGGCAGGAAGACGGAAAAAAATATCAGGACAGGGAAATAACTCATTTGTTTTTGCATCATGGTGCCTCCTTGCTGCTCCAAATCCCCGTTGTACTGCCTTGCTTCAAAAGGGATTCCTCAAATAGAATAGGATTAGTGCACGATAAAATCAAGGCTCTCACCCGGATGCTCACTGGCTGAGATGACCCTGCAAAGGAGGATTCTTAACGCAGGATTCTCAAGATGTTCAGGTGCTGTTTTGAATCCAGCCGCGTTATGCCGGCTTCTCCGGCAGCCTTCAGGGCCTTGGTGTATTCTTCATCCGTTATCCTGCGGTTTATTGTCGTGTCCCGGTCTGCCTTGAAACAGGGGTGATACTGGTCCATGACATTTACATAGGTGTCGGTTGAGATCTCCTGTGCGAGAAAACGCATGATCCCGGAGGTACCGGCAATCTCACCGGGCATCACCAGATGACGAACCAGGAGGCCCCGCCTGGCAATGCCGTCTTCATCGATTGCAAGGTCCCCCACCTGGGCATGCATCTGCGCTATAGCCGCCCTGGCAATTGCAGGATAATCCTGTGCCGCGCAGTATGTCTCTGCATGGCGCTGATCCCAGAACTTGAAATCAGGCATGTAGATATCGATGATCCCGTCAAGGAGTCTCAGGGTATCCACTCTGTCATAGGCGCCGGTATTGTACACCAGAGGAAGATTCAGTCCTGCTTCGATAGCCTTTGGCAGTGCTTCCAGTATCTGTGGGACAACATGGGTCGGGGTGACGAAGTTGATATTGTGGCAGCCGCTTCCGGCAAGGGCCAGCATCATGGAGGCAATCTCGTCAGGACCGGCGACAGACCCCACCCGAAGATGGCTGATGTCGCAGTTCTGGCAGAAACTGCACAGGAGGTTGCAGGAGCTGAAGAAGATGGTGCCGGAGCCGTAGCGGCCCACAAGCGGCGCCTCTTCACCGAAATGGGGGCTGAAGCTCGCTACCCTGGCGTATCTGGTGGTTTTGCAGAAGCCCGGCTCATCTCTGGTGCGGTCCACTCCGCAGTCGCGCGGACACAGATGACAATTGTCCAGCAGGGCAAGGGCCTTATCGATCCGTTCTTTGAGCTTGCCGTCCCGATGCAGCCTTATATACGCCGGTTCAAACATGGATCACCGCCAGGAACGGGTCTAAGGTGCAGGGTATAAGGTATAAGGTAAAAAAAGGCACTGGGTATCAGGCGCTAGGCACTGGGAAAAGAAGGGTTCGGATCGTATTTTCACGAATCAGAATCCATATCTTGCACCTCATTCCCTAATTTTTAAACCTCATACCTTAAACCCTACACCTCATACCCTGTTTTTATCATCTTTCCCTAATGCCTGGCGCCCGGTGCCTGATGCCTATTTTCTCTCATACTTCCCCATCAGCTCTGCCTGGCCTATGATGTGGCCTTTCATGGCATCGAGCAGTTCCTTCTTTGTTCTGCCAGGCGGCAGGCTCAGTTCACTGTCGAGCGCATAGAGCTTGAAGAAATACCGGTGGGTGCCTGAGGGCGGGCACGGTCCGCCATAGCCGGTTTTTCTGAAATCATTTTTTCCCTGTGTGCCCCCTGAAGAAGGGTATTCCACTGGATCTACATCTTCATCAAGCTCCTGTGTCCCGGGCGGTATATCGTAGTATACCCAGTGTACCCATGTGCCAGCCGGTGCATCCGGGTCGTCACAGATCAGAGCGATACTTCTGGTCCCCGCCTGCAGCCCTGTCCACGCAAGAGGCGGTGAAACGTCTTTCCCGTCGCAGGTATACGCGGATGGTATCATTGCGCCCTGGGTGAATGCGTTTGATCTCAGTTCCATCGTTCCACCTCCTCTCTCGTCTGCCCATGCCGCATGAGAAAGACCGCAGATGAACAGTGCCGGAACAAGCAAAAACCCCGCGAGGTCTTTGTTCATGACGACCTCCTTGTTTCATTGATATTCCCAATAATAATCTCAAAAGAAAAAATGACAAATATCTTTCCGGAATGGACTGCTGCGCACCCCCCTTAAGAAACGGGATTCAGAATACAGACCGTTGTCTTAGGCTATTTAGACCGTTAGGCTGTAGTCATTTAGGCTGTTAGCAAAAGATAAGAAGAAATGAACTACCCCGCAGCCCCGCAAAACAAACGGGATCTTCGGCAAGCTTCGAGGAATTAACCCGATAAAGATAGAATGAAGGAATCGGCAAAGCTCGTAGACCTAACAGCCTTCAGACTACAGCCTAAAAAGCTCTGTCAACAGCATTCCAAGGGCATTTCTTTCGGGGCATCTCCTGACTGACTGCCCAGTAATTCTATCAGCCTCCTGGCATTCCTGGGTGCATATCCCATGTAGTCATTATCAAAGTATACGAAGGCATCCCTGTTCCAGGTCCTGATCTTGTCGGCCCACGATGCAAGCTCTTCTTCAGTGTAATCGGATGCATAGAGCACCTTGGATCCATGAAGCCGGATGTAGATGAAATCGGTTGTTACCGCTTCCAGGTACGGGTATCTTCCCGCTGTGTCCGATATGCACCAGGCAATGCCGTTTTCTTCAAGTAATTCAAGTGCATCCTTTCCGGTCCAGCTC
>JAFGTK010000060.1 GCA_016934135.1 Deltaproteobacteria bacterium
TCGCTGGTTATGGCAAAAAGACGGCACACCTTTCTCATTCCTCCTTGTTTTGAACGTACCCTGATAAAAGCTATTTTTGTGCCAGATGTGAAAACTGAGAGCGCACAAGGATGTGAAGCGATCTTATATATGGTTTAGTTCTTTTATTCTAATATGTTACGGACAGCAGACAGGAATTGGACCGTATAATCGCCTGAAAAATGAACCGCGGACAAAGCAATCAATATTGTGCTTATCCCCTCAAATGAAACAATTTTGTTGATTTCTGACTGGTTAATCCTTTCTTGCCTTGAATCTTTTTGTATCTATGGCGTATCTCTCGACCTTGTATTGTATGATGCGCTTGGTGGTGCCCAGAAGGCGTGCGGCCTGACTCTGGTTTCCCCGTGCTTCCTTGAGCGCATCGACGATCAACGACCGTTCATAGGTATCTACCAGGCTGGTGAGTTTCCCCTGCTGCTTCTTTTCCGGCCTGGAAACCTTCATCTGAAGTGACGGGGGAAGATGTATGCTGTCTATGGTATCTCCGCCTGCGATCAGGACCGAGCGCTCTATGCAGTTTTCCAGCTCGCGCACATTGCCGGGCCAGTGATAGGCAAGCAGCAGATCGATTGCCGGGGTGGAGATCCTCTTGACTGCCTTCTTGAACTGTTTTGTATACTTTTCAACAAAAAAGTCCGCCAGCAGAATGATATCGCTGCCACGTTCTCTCAGAGACGGCATATAGATCGGGAAAACATTGAGGCGGTAGTACAGATCCGTACGGAATCTTCCCGCAGCCGCATCCTGCTCCAGGTCCCTGTTTGTGGCCGCAATAATGCGTACATTGACCTTTACTATCCTTGTCGAGCCAAGCGGCTGAAACTGGCGTTCCTGAATAACCCTGAGCAGTTTTGCCTGGGCAAGGGGAGAGAGTTCGCCTACCTCGTCGAGAAATATCGATCCTCCATGAGCCTCTTCAAAGCGTCCCCTTCTCCTCTGTGCAGCACCGGTAAACGCACCCTTTTCATGACCGAACAGTTCGCTTTCTATCAGGGTATCGGGCATGGCGGCGCAGTTCACCTCTATGAAGGGGCCTTCCGATCTCGGCGAGTTGCGGTGAATCGCCCTTGCGACAAGCTCCTT
This sequence comes from Deltaproteobacteria bacterium, assembly GCA_016934135.1. Lineage (GTDB taxonomy): Bacteria > Desulfobacterota > Desulfomonilia > UBA1062 > UBA1062 > DSAD01. The sequence continues at coordinate 1,126 of JAFGTK010000060.1, forward strand.
TCCCGTGCCGGTCTCTCCGTGCACAAGCACCGTGGTGTTCGAATCGGACACCTGTGATATGAGCCCGAAGATCTCCTTCATGCTCTTTGAATTCCCGATAATCTCGGACGAGGGCCGCTGGGTCCGGCCGAGGAGGTTCTTCAACCGTCTGTTCTCCTCCTCAATCGCACGCATGTGCACTGCCTTTGCTATGAGGCCTGCAACCTCGGAAAGCACCTGGATCTCATAGTCCTGGTTATCCACCTGATGTGCTATCTTGTCTGCCGAGAGGACCCCCACTACGCGTGAGTCATACATGATCGGCACACACAAAAAGGACAGTTCGGAACGGTCCAGAAAACGGCGCGCCCCTGTGCGGTCGAGAAAGTGCTCTTCCTTGCCCAGATTTGCGATCACCATGGGCTTTCCTGTCTGAGCGACCTGACCGGTGATACCCTCTCCGGGTTTATAAGTGATATCAAGGCCTTCGACATCCACGCCATGCGCCACATCCAGAACAGCCTCTCCGGTATCCCTGTCCAGAATGGAGATCATGCCCCTGTCCATACCGGTGAGTTCGCTCATCTTCTTAAGGACCTGTTCGAGCTGTTCGCGAAGATCCAGCGGTGTAGCAAGGATACGTGCAAGCTCTCGAAGGACCTCGAGATCCTCATAACTGAATGAAACCATATCTTCCTTCCTTTATTTTCCTTTGTCGTACCAGCTCATTACCTTCTGACCTACTATATCCGCAACAATACGGAGACCTTTACCTTTCATATCGTACACCTTGATGACATCTGTGAATCCTTTTTCTTCAGGAAGGACCTCATCGATGATATTCGGCAGCACATCGAGGCTCTCTGTGTTCAGGAACACACCTTCCTTCCAGGGGAAGATGGCCACAAAGAAGATCCTGTTCTCCACGAGATCCTGGAAAAAGTGGGTGCCGAACGAAAGCTCGGGCATGAGGTTGCCCTCTATGGAGGCGATCTCTCCAAGCACCATCATGTTGTTGATCTCGGAAAAGTGTACCGGAACCCCCAGAGACGGTGTGGTAGTACCCCACCTGCCCGGGCCTAAAAGCATGGTGGGCAGCTTGTCTCTGTCTTTTATCTGCCTGTTCAGCTCACCGACCACCCTTGCAACGGCATATTTCTGCTGCAGGGGCAGTCCCGTATATTTCAGGGGCTCGATATAGACGATCCTGGAAATGGGCTGGGATATGCTGCCCCCCATGAAGTTTCCGTCCATACTGAAAAGAATGTCCTCTTCATGGACATCTGCGGGGAATGAAACAGGCTTTTCTTCTCCTATGGTCTGAAGCGGCCGGCACTGAACAAGGTTTATCTGAAATCCTTTGTCTTGAGTGAAATTCACGGTAAACTCGATATCAACCGGATAATCATACTGTTTTTCCAGCTTCTTGAGCATCTTCTGCATGAGAGAGGGAAACTCCGTGTTCACAAGGAGATCGTCAAAGGTAATAATCCATGCCTGCGAGTCTCCTTTTCCAAGATCCTTGAGCCTCCGGGTCGATTCCTCGTCTTCGACACCTATCCTGTCCAGCTCGATATCGATGCCCTCACCGATAAGAGAGTTGAATGACACGGTCTGAAGGACATTATCGCTCGTATTGATCACGTCGACACTGTGCTGGGAGTAGGTGCGGAGATCATCCATTCCGGAAAAAGGCCTGGTCATGGGATCATCCAGGGGCACCAGGCGGGGGTAATCGCCCTCGACACGGTCAACCGCGCGCGTTCCAAGCCCGAAGACCATCCTGAGCATTCCTGCCCTTGTATCCATGTCCTTTTTCCAGACAAAGGTATTGTGTGATACCCCAACCCCGCCGATATCCGGGAAAAAATAGTGCTTACGGTACGAGCCCGAAACCCTCTGGACCAGCAGGGCCATCTGTTCGTCCTGAAATTCCAGGCCCCTCTGTCTTCTATAGATCAGTGCATCCTCGTTCATGGTGCTGGCAAAGATCCTTTTCACCGCGGCCTCGAATTTTTCATACCGTTCCTGAGGAGAGCCCTGGTTCGCACAGAATATGCTTTCGTACTTCCCTGCAAAGGCATTTCCGAAGGAATCCTCCAGCAGGGAACTTGACCTTACGATTATGGGAGACTGCCCGAAATACTCGATGATCTGCAGGAAATGCTCCTTGATATCGTCGGGAAACTCGCCCTGCAGCATCTTCTCCGACAGGACCGGTGCAACCGTGAAGAACCCGTCGTGAGTTTTCTGCTCCATGCGCAGCTTCCAGCAGCCGTTGTTTACGAGATATGAATAAAAGACATCCGAGCCTATGTAGAAAGAGTCATGTGGCTCCAGATAGCTGACCCAGTCCGTTTCCGTGTCCTTTGCAAGGATCTTCCTGGCCAGGAGAAGCCCGACTGACTTTCCCCCGATAAAGCCGGAACCGATGAGCCTTGACTTTATCTCCAGGATGTCTTCAAGGGTCATATGTTCCATGACGAGTTCGGACATGCGCGGATCCTTTGTTACCAGGATCTCGCTGAGCTGGTCCATCATCGCGTGTTTCTCGCCGGGATCGGATCCGCCTGCAAGGATATCTTCCGCCATGATAAAGAGCCGGTCCCAGTAATCGAGATTTCTCCTCGAGCTCTCGGAAAATCTGGTCATATGGCAGAAGAGCTTCGATGCATCCACACTGCTGGTCACAGGGATGAACTTGTCATCACTTTCCAGGTGCGGGAGAAACATGGTCGGCGAATACCGCTTCCATACCTTCAGGGGCTGGATATAAAAATCGTCGTCACAGTTATAGGTATCGAGCAGAACCTGTGTCGTCTCTCTGATGCGGGCCACTGTTGCATAGGAATGACGGTTTCTCACGATCGCGAAATAGGCTATGGTATCCAGCTCAAAAAGGTACGGGCACGTAATGAGGAAGAAATTTCCGATCATCAGGTCTGTTGCCCAGGCAGAGAGAAGGTCTGAAAGAGAGTCGAAGACATAGAAAACCCCTTTTCCATGGGTTGTGATGATCGTGTGAACCTGGGTTGAAAATGATTCGAACCCTTCACTTGAATCAAGATTGTATATTGTTACATCATCTCCGGGATCGACAAGGCTCTCATGCTGGGCAAAACGCATGTAGATGACCTTTTTCCCGTCTGTCAGAGACCTTTTTACAAACGGTTCCACAATTGACTTATAGTCTTTTATGTCATCGAGCTGCCAGACGACATTGTCGCCGATCCGCAGCCAGTCTATAACCGTATCGAGACCTTCAAGACCGGTACTTACATGCCTGAGTGACTTCATTCATCCTCCTGTATTCCTCGTGTTGCCTTTGCTTGAGCCATGAACCGGACTGATAGATATATTCCCTACACCAGTTTGATTCAATTTTGTACCTTTATATTTAATTTAAACAAAATATGCATTGATATTTTTAATCTGAACAATATTGTTTTTTGTTATTAAAAGGCAAATATTGTGAATTCATTTGTTATCTCATACTGTTACCCGTGCAGTTCAATAATGGCACATCCATTGCTCTATGCTGGACTATCAACCGGAAAAAGGAGGCACCACATGATTGATTCAGGAGATACCGCATGGATGCTGATCGCTACGGCATTGGTCATGCTCATGACACCTGGCCTGGCACTGTTTTACGGAGGTCTTGTCCGTTCAAAGAATGTTCTCGGGACCATGATGCAGAGTTTCATCTGCCTTGGAGTCGTCTCGATCTTATGGGTGCTGTACGGATACAGCATGGCATTCGGCGATGACATCTCAGGGATAATCGGTGCACCAGTCTGGCTGGGGCTCAAAGGTGTAGGGCTTGAACCGGGGCCGTTTTCAGGAACCATCCCTCACCTGCTTTTTGCGGCCTTTCAGCTCATGTTTGCCATTATCACCCCTGCCCTTATTACCGGGGCATTTGCAGAAAGGATGAAATTCTCCGCATTCCTGATCTTCATCATTGCCTGGAGCACCCTGGTATACTTCCCGGTCTGCCACTGGGTGTGGGGCGGCGGCTGGCTGGGCA
>JAFGTK010000320.1 GCA_016934135.1 Deltaproteobacteria bacterium
AACCGCAGCTGATTCTGCAGGGCCAGGGCAACAGCAGGCGGATCAAGATTGCTGGCATGGTTGGAAATAAATACGTATGAGCGGGTTTTCAGTATCTTTTCAAATCCTTCTATCTGGATCTTCACCCGGTTTGTCTTCATGATAAGCCATGCCCAGCTCCTGCCCATTATATAGGGCACTTTTCCTGTCTTGCTGAAAAAAGCAGTGAAAATAAGGGGTATTCCGATGATAACGGTGTATATTGTCGTGGTGAGGATGGTCCACAGGGCCAACACTGTTTCTATAATCATGCATTCCGTATATAATATCATATGGTACACTACAATATAAAAAAGGCAACGTATTGGGAAAACGATGAAGATACTGTTCACCTGCGATCTGCATGGAAGACAACACCTCTATGAGGAGATGTTCGGATACGCCCTGGAGAACAGCTGTGAATGCATTCTTATCGGCGGTGACCTGCTCCCTACCCGGCTTGCAAAACCCATCAAGCTCATATCAGGTGGTGTTGATTTCAATGAGAGCCTCTCTGCTCAGTTCGCCTTCATCGATTTATACCTGGCCCTGGTGCTCGGTGCATTCATGCAGGAACATCCCCATATCAGGATACTGTACGTACCGGGAAACCACGACTGGAAAACAGCCGTAGGCCACCTCGAACAATCCCTCCCGGGGGCCCTGTGCATGCATGGCCGTATAGAAAGCTTTGACGGCATAACCTTCATGGGCTACGGATGTGTAACGGATTCACCGTTCTGGGTAAAAGATTACGTGCGCAGGGACACCAGTGACAGCCGCTATGTTTCCAGCAGGTATCCTCTTGTCAGTACCAGTAACGGAATATCGCTGAGTGAGAAAGGGTCATATGCCCTTGATAAACCGAGTATTTCAGAGGAACTCTCAGAGCTTCATCTTAAAGACCCGCACAATACCATCTGCATCTTTCACTGCCCTCCATTCGGCACCGGACTCGACACGCTTCATAACGGCACACCCATCGGCTCTCGCTCCATTGCGAAGTATATCACTTCGCAGCAGCCGATGGTAAGCCTGCACGGTCATATCCACGAATCTCCGTACATGTCCGGAATGTTCAAGACAGCACTGGGCAGGACCCTTTCCATCAACCCGGGCCACCACTTCAGGCAACTGCATGCAGTGTGTTTTGACACGTCTGACCCGCATGCCACCATCACCCACCGGGTATTCGGGACGAAGTCGCCGAAGGAGAGCGGTATGGACAGGATATCGGACAGGTTTGCCCGCAGCATCAAGGCATTTTTCATGAAGACCATACTGATAAAACAATAAATTACTGTATTTAACCACTTATCTCTTTACACACCTGCCCGATATATCTTATTCTGCCCGTATGGCAGGTACCTTAAACGCTGTTTTATCTACCGTACAAATGAATGCTTCCCTGTTCTTCAGCCTGTTGTGGAGTTGCACATTCTTTTGCCGGTGGATGGATCGGCCATTGCGTAAAGCGTCTGCAATGGCTGGGAAAAAAGAGGAGAACCGTAATGAAGAAGAAACGGACAGTAGTATCGCTCAGTGGTATCGGGGCTGTTTTCTGTGCCTTGATGATGCTCGCCGGATGTGCAACCACCAGGCCTGCTGCCGCAGAAGCCGACTATGACGTGATCATAATCGGTGCCGGGCTCGGAGGCCTTTCAGCCGGTGCTCATCTTGCCTTGAACAACCTCAGGGTGCTTGTCCTTGAGCAGCACGATAAGGTGGGCGGATGCGCCACCAGTTTTCAGCGGGGGGAATTCACCTTTGATGCAAGCCTCCATGAAATGGCCGGCGGCGGAGCAGGCAAAAAAGACCGCGGGCTCTATCAGCTCCTGAAAGTCACCGGCGTGGATAAGAAGGTCGAACTCTATGAACTCCCGCAGTTCTACCGCTCCGTCTTTCCCGGTGTTGACGTAGACCTGCCGAGCAACTGGGAGGGGTTTAAAACCGCACTGAAGGATACCTGGCCGGAGGAATCAGATGGAATAGAGAAATTCCACCGCATCTGTTCTGACACCATGGATGATCTCATGTCTCTGAAAGACCTGTTTAGATACACGGGTGCAAGGGCGTTTATGGTAAAGGCAATGGTGCCGCTGCGGCAGAGGTCTTTCTTCAAGTACAAGGACAAGACCGTTCAGGATGTGCTGGACGAGTGTTTCGTCAGTGAGGAGATAAAGGCAGTCGTTTCGCAGTTGTGGGTGTATTACGGTGCACCGGTACCCGACCAGAGCGCTCTTGTCTTTCTGGCCGCGACGGAATCGTATCTGGGTGACGGGGTCTGGCATATCAAAGGGACGTCTCAGGCTCTGGCAAACGGATATGCCGAGCGAATCAGTGAACTGGGGGGAAGGATCGAAACCGGCACGCTCGTAACCAGGGTGATCATGAAAGACGGGATTGCTGCCGGTGTAAAGACCGCCACCGGCAGAACGTATACCGGCAGATACATCATTGCCAACACCGATCCCTACCAGCTCACCTTCAAACTCATAGGCGAAAAGTATTTTCCCCGGGACTATGTGAAAAGGCTGAACGAATTCAAGCCTGCGAATTCTCTGTTCGGCGTTTATATGGGGCTCAATATCGACCTGAAGGATTTCGGCTATGATGATTCCGAGATATTCTACAGTACAACTTCCGACTCTGGCGTACTGTATGACAGAATGATGAAGGGTGAGTATAGTGACGGCGCCGTGGCCATCACCATTTATTCCAACTATGGCGATTCCATCTATGCACCTCCCGGGAAATCACTGGTAACATTAACAGGCTATTCCGATTTCGGGATGTGGCCGTCCGATACAAAGGAATATCGTGCATTGAAGGACAGGAAGGTCGATGAACTCATCAGCCTGGCAGCCAGGGTCATCCCTGAGCTGGCAGACCCGGGATATGTGGAGATCAAGGAAGGATTCACACCGAGAACCCTGAAACGATTCACAATGAACCGCGGAGGCGTGGTCTATGGGTTTTATCTTTCCCCTCAGCAGTGGCAGAAGGTTCCAAACGATACACCGATTTCCAATGTTTATATAACGAGCAACTGGTCTCAGGCATGGCACGGTATGGGTTCGGCGCAGGTCAATGGATGGCGGGCGGCACGTCTCATCCTGGACAGGGAGGGTATTAAATAGCACGCCCATATCAGAAACTACTGTGACCGATAATGGGCGGGTCCCGGTCCTGATCTGATCACCCCGTTCTTATACTACCCATCCCGATTGGCGGATGAGGGCTCTATAGTGTGGGACGGTCCCCGCCATACAGGGCACGGCTGCTGTGGGCATGTCATCTTCGACCCGGAAGGCAGCCGTGCTGAATTAACCCTGTGACGGGATCTGCCTGACAACGGCACTGAAAATCGACACAGCTTCTAAAGCATGATTGTATGCATCCGATCCATGTGAGATTCCTCACATATTTTTTTCAGAGAGTTATATCCTTCAACATACTGCAGGGCTCAAGGGTTTACCCGGGGACGTATCATGGACAAGGCTTGATCCGGATCTATTGATTTTATGGTTCAATCGTTTATCTTTATTACAAGCAAGATACAACCATCGGTATCCTCCCGTGTTCACTTTGGAGGGATGAGCCATGAAAAACGGCTTATGTACATTTTTCGGTCACAAGTATGATGAATGGCATC
>JAFGTK010000321.1 GCA_016934135.1 Deltaproteobacteria bacterium
TATTTGTCACCGGTGCAGCGGGTTTTATAGGGTATCATCTTTCCAGAAGACTTCTTGAAGAGGGCAGCAGTGTTTTCAGTACAGACAATCTGAATCCCTACTACGACCCTCAGCTGAAGAATGACCGCTTGTCCATGCTGCAGAAGTATCCTGCCTTTACCTTTCGCAAGCTCGATCTGGAAGACAGGCAAGGCATGGCAGAGGTCTTTGAAAAAAACCGGTTCGATGTCGTGGTTCATCTTGCAGCCCAGGCAGGGGTGCGATACAGCCTTGAAAACCCGCATGCCTATATAGACTCGAACCTTACCGGATTCATGAATATACTCGAAGGCTGCAGGGTCTCAGCTGTACCCCATCTTGTATATGCATCCTCCTCTTCCGTGTATGGCGCAAATACAAAGATGCCCTTTTCCGTGCACGATAATGTCGATCATCCTGTGTCTCTCTATGCCGCCACCAAGAAGGCCAACGAACTCATGGCCCACTCATACGCCGGGCTGTATCAGCTCCCCTGCACAGGTCTTCGGTTTTTCACGGTGTACGGCCCATGGGGAAGGCCGGATATGGCGCTGTTCAAGTTTACCAAGGCGATCCTGGAAGATTCGCCCATCGATATCTACAATTACGGCAATATGAAAAGAGACTTCACCTATATCGACGACATCATCGAAGGGGTTATCCGGGTAATGGCCTTGAGTCCTCAGGGGGATGATTCCTGGAACGGAGATCATCCGGATCCGGGGAGAAGCTTTGCGCCGTACCGGGTTTATAATATCGGCGGATCGCATCCGGTCGACCTTATGGAGTTTATCTCCGCGATCGAGGATGCGCTCGGCAGAAAGGCGAAAAAGAACATGCTTCCCCTTCAGAAGGGGGATGTGGTGGCTACCTGCGCCGATGCCGGGGATCTTGAGGCTGCTGTGGCTTTTCGCCCGCAGATCCCCATAAGCCTTGGTATTGAACGGTTTGTCGAGTGGTACAGGTCGTATTACCGGGTATGATTTGACCCGTCTACCAGTGTCTCTGGCGGAAAATCCATATCGAGAATATATTCGAGGATCTTGTCCTGGAAATGATTTGAGCCGCCGATAAATTCTATTCCGAGCTGAGTCTTGTCTAGGACATTCTCTGTGCGTACCGAACGCACGATGCCTTCTGCCGTAACAGACCCTTTAGGGAGATCGATCCTGATGGCAGGCAGATTCATGCCTTCGATGATCGGGGCCTTGTCATTGAGGACCTCGGCTCCCATGCCTTCTATGCTGATATCCCAGACAAGCATGCCCATCTTTTCCGAGTTCAAGGGGTGAACGATACTGGCTGTCATGGGCTGTTCACCTGTTACAAAGTACCTCAGAACACTCCGTCTGCTGATGTACTGCAATGTATCAGGCCAGCTTGTTTCGATAATATTCTTGATAACATCATTAACCCTTGCATAGAACAGCATCACATTGATGCCTTTGAAGAGATAGAAGGGATAGACCACGTCTTTCTCGGGCTGAAAGGGCAGGCGGAATTCCGATATCCTTACGATTCTCAGAACCATGTTGTCGTCATGAGGCCTGAGATAAAAGAATTCTGCAGGGATGGCTTTCTGTTTATGGATCATCAGCATATCCCCGAACCCGCGCGACCATTTCTGTATCTCGCTGAACATCCGGTGGATCTCTTCCTTGTCCGTGATCAGTCTTCCTGACTCGCCGCGATCGTCATGGAGCTTCGCATATGCCTCGATAGGGGTCTCAGCAGGAGAGAAATCAATACCCATCCGGGAGGGAACCCCTGTGCCCAGGTACGCAACACGGCCGTGAATATGTGTGGCGATGACAGTGCCTTTATTCTCGAGGGTATCGATCATGATGGTTTTCCCTTCATGGAGAAGGGAAAACCCGTCGGTAACCAACACCCCCATACCGCCAATTGAGATATCGAGAATGGGGAATGACAGTTTGTGGTCATCTATTATAATGCTTACGGAGAGATCTCTTAAGGGGAGATTCCTCTGTCTCTTGCTCTCTCTCTTTTCCATCTATGGTTATCATCGGAAAGGCAGGACAAAAAACTTTAGCTGTTTTGCCCTGAGAGAGGTAAAATATTAATATTTAATGTTATTAATAAGTTATTTTCCTTTGTACACGGGTTTGCGTTTTTCCATGAAGGCAGTCAATGTCTCGGCTATATCCTCTGAGGGGAGGATCATGGAGCTGCGTGCCGCAACATACTCCAGGCCGTCTGCAATGGTCTTTCCTCTACAGAAGTTCAGCACCTCTTTTGCCCCTTGGACAGCAAGCGGAGAATTTTCTGCTATCTGCTCAGCCATCTCCTGTGCTCCTTTGAGCAGCGATTCTTTATCCAGGTAAACTTCGCTAACCAGGTTTATTTCTTTTGCGCGGGCTGCGTCGATATACTTGGCGGTAAATGCCAGTTCGCGGGCAATTCCCTGTCCGACGATCAAGGGCACTCGCTGCAGGCTTCCCACATCTGCAATAAATGATACTGCTGCTTCGCGAAGCGATATTTGAGCGTCTTCACAGGCAAGGCGGATATCACAAGCCGATCCCAGATCCAGAGCCGCCCCGATACAATAGCCATGGAATGTGCAGATTACCGGCTTGGAACATTTTTCCACACAGGTCATGGCATCCTGAAGCGGGAATATAGCCCGGTACAGTTGCTTTTTCGCGCTTGCGCTCATATCCCAGTTTTTCAGGGCAGGAACAGTAGGAGCCATGCCGATCAGATCTATCCCGACGCAGAAATCTTTGCCTTCTCCTGTAATTATGGCAACACGTATTTCATCATCATTGTTGATGTCCTCAAAGATCGGGATGATCTCTGTCCAGGCATCCGGCCCCATGGCATTTTTCTTTTCCGGCCTGTTCAGGAAAACCCATGCGATGTGTCCTTTTTTTTCAACCCTGTAGAAATTGTATGTTTCCGTCATGTCGTTGCTCCTCCTGAAGTTAAGATTAAAACTTTATACTTCTTCTTGTCAAACAGATATTTATTGTCCATGAGAATACTGTCATGGAATGAATTCAGAGTATATGGCAGGCATCATACTTGACAATTGTTTCCATCGGCACTACTGAAGAAGAAAATAGAGTTGATTGAAAGGGGACACTATGCCCATCTATGAATATAAATGTAAAAACTGCGGCAAGGAATTTGAAAAACTTGTGCCCATGTCTTCAGATAAGAATCCTGAGTGTCCGCAGTGCAGCAGCGTGGATGTCATAAAGAAGATCTCCATGACGGCATCCAACACGTCGGGCTGTACAACCTGCTCATCCAGTTCGTGCTCATCCACTTGAGGATAGATAAGAAAGGCCCGGTCAGGGCCTTTTATCAGATTAGAACAGATCCTTGAGGATGATTGTCTCTTCCCGTTTCGGTCCTACCGATACGATGGCAGCATCAACTCCCAGTTTTTTCTCGATGTAGGATATGTATGCCTTGCAGTTTTCCGGAAGTTTATCGTATTCCCTGATATCCGATATATTCTCTTCCCACCCTGGAAGCTCATCGAACACCAGACCGAGATCCGGGTGCATGCACAGGTCTGCAGGCATATTCTCTATTATTGAGCCGTTTGATTTATAGGCTGTGGCAACCTTGATTGTATCAAGCCCGGACAGGACATCGAGTTTTGTGATGGCGAGGTATGATATGGATGAGATGCGGATCGAGTGTTTCAACGCAACAAGATCTAGCCATCCGCAGCGTCGCGGCCTGCCGGTGGTTGATCCGTACTCTCCGCCGAAGGCACGCAGCCTCTCTCCGATTTCATCTTCGAGCTCTGTCGGGAATGGTCCTTCACCGACCCTGGTTGTATATGCCTTGCAGATGCCGAGCACGGTATCGATCATTGTTGGTCCTATGCCGGTCCCGACGCATGCCTGCCCGGCAACCGTATTGGAAGAGGTTACATATGGGTATGTGCCGTAGTCCATGTCGAGGTTTCCGCCCTGAGCACCTTCAAAAAGCAGGTTCTTGCCTTTTTTAGATGCCTCGTTGAGGATAACCGAGGTGTCCTTTACATAGGGCTTGAGCTGGGCGCCCATATCTTTGAACTTGTTGATCAGGTCCTCTTTATTAAGCCCTTTGACCTTCAATATTGTGGTGAGGTATTCCTGCTTTTCATCGAAAATGGCTTCGATCTTTCTTCCCAGCATATCCTCATTGATGAGATCGATCATTCTGATGCCGGTACGGCGGGCCTTGTCCTCGTAGGCCGGCCCGATTCCCCTGCCTGTTGTTCCGATGCGCTGTGTTGTGTCCCTGGCATGGTCTATCATCTTGTGATACGGCATGATGACATGAGCCCGGTCACTGATGGCAAAGCTTTCAGGTGATACGTCATACCCTTTAGTCTTGAGAGCGCTGATTTCATCGAGAAGGATCTCAGGGTCTATGACCACGCCGGATCCGATCACACACAGCTTTTCTTTGTGGAGAATTCCTGAAGGAATCAGGTGCAGTATGACTTTCCTGTCTCCCACCACAAGGGTGTGTCCTGCATTGTTGCCTCCCTGGAAACGAATAACAAGGTCAGACCTTTCCGTGAGAAGGTCGACGACCTTACCCTTGCCTTCGTCGCCCCACTGGGTGCCTACGATAACCACGTTTGCCATATTAAAGCTCCTCTCGTTTTGCCCTGTTTAGATGAAAACCTCCTGGACTGACAGGGCATTGGGCACAGCACTGATCTTGTCGATCGTATCCTTGGGAACCTCGGTATCCACATTGATAATGATGATGGCAGTGCCCTTTTTCTTGTCGCGGCCCAGAAAGAGTCTTGCGATGTTGATGCCGGATTCGCCGATAATGGTGCCGATCTTGCCGACAGTTCCCGGCAGGTCCTTATTATAGATAACGAGCATATGACCTTCGGGGATTACCTCGATGGAATAATCGTCCACCTTGACGATCCTCAGATCATCGGGATGGAAGACCGAACCTGCGAGATTGCGGATCCCGGAATCAAACTCGAGGCTTATCTCTATGGTGTTGGTGAACACCTCTTCACGGGTAGTATGAGAATCAATAAGGTCTATGCCGCGATCTTTTACTATAACCGGCGCATTCACATAGTTCACGTCATCAACGATTGTAGAGAACAGACCCTTGAGCCCTGCAATGGTAATCGGTTCGGTGCTGAGTTCGGATGCCTCTCCGGTATAGTTGAACGTTATCTTATTGAGCCTGTCAGATGTAACCTGGCCGATGATCTGGCCAAGGAAATGGCCCATCTTCTCAGAAAGATCAATGTAGGGCTTCATCTTGTTGAGCATCTCCGGGGCTACTGAAGGTGCGTTAACCGCGTTCCTGATCACCCCTGTCTTTAAATAGTCCACGATCTGTTCGGCGATCGCAAGGGCCACATTTTCCTGCGCCTCATGTGTGGATGCACCGAGATGAGGGGTGCAGATGACCTTGGGGTGTTTTGCCAGTGACCAGTCTTCGGGAGGTTCTTTTTCGAACACATCGACAGCTGCACCTGCAACCTTGCCGGAATCCAGGGCATCGAGGAGATCCTTTTCATTTATAATGCCGCCCCTGGCGCAGTTGATGATCATTACGCCGTCTTTCATCTTGGCGAATGCGTCTTTGTTCACAAAGCCCATGGTTTCCTTGGACTTGGGGATATGTACCGTGATGTAGTCGGACCGTGCATAGAGGTCATCGAGACTCACAAGTTCATAACCCTGTTTCTCGGCGATCTCCTGGGTGATGAAGGGGTCGTATACAATGACGTTCATCTTGAGACCCTGTGCGCGGGAGGCCACAATGGAGCCGACCCTGCCGAGCCCGATTATGCCGATGGTCTTGTTGAATACCTCTCTGCCTTCAAGGGCTTTCTTTTCCCACTTGCCTTCCTTCATGGTAGCGGTTGCCTGAGGGATATTACGGGTAAGGGCCATCATCATGGCAATGGAATGTTCACCTGTGGTGACAGTGTTTCCGCCCGGGGTATTCATGACAACGATGCCTTTTTTACTTGCTGCCGCTATATCGATGTTGTCAACGCCGGCACCGGCCCTGCCGATTACTTTCATGTTCTTCGCTGCAGATATTATTTCTTCCGTGGCTTTTGTGGCGGATCGTACGACAAGCCCGTCATAGCTGCCTATGATTGCTTTGAGTTCTTCGGGTTTAAGGCCTGTATTTACATCAACCTCAAGGCCGCCATTGCGGAGTATCTCAACTCCCTTTTCTGATAATTTATCGCTTACTAATATCTTCACAACGCCCCCCTCTTCTAAGGTATGATCACAAGTCCGCAGCACTTGTAACAAATGGATAGATGCGTGTCAATAATATTGACCTCTTTGTTCTGTCTGAAATGGACGGGAAGCTCTGTGATGAATGATGCAATTCTCGAGTTGCCTGGCAGACAGATCCGACCTGCCGGACATATGTCTCCCTTATGACTGTGTTTTTACTTAAGGATGATAGCGTCTGTAATGAGCTTTTCCGCTTCATGAAGCGTTGATCGAAGATATTTATCAGGCTGATCTCGTCTTGTAGATTTCATGTCGGTTACCTGGGTTATCCCCACGAACAGACCCCAGACAATATCGGACAGTGCATAAGTGTCCATGTTCCTGATAAGGCCCTTTGACATTGCCGTTTCCAGCACCTGCCTGGCAAGCTCGAAATCATACCTGCCCTGATTGCTGATGACTGAACGGGCATCAGGGGTCAGTTCGTTGATGAGGTCTTTTTGCTGGAAGAATGTATTGGCAACCCGAAGCGAGTCCGGCGCCATGTCATAGCTTTTTAAAAAAGCCTTGAAAAAGTCCGCCACAAGGGCCTTTCCGCTAGAATACCGCCCGGCCTTTAATTTTTTCTCGATCTTTTCAAACTGAGCGCTGAACTCTTCAAGGAAAGGGAGCATGAGCGCGGAATAGAGTTCGTCCTTTGTCTTGAAATACTGATAGATAGTCGGTTTGCTGATCTCTGCCTCGAAGGCGATCTCATCCATGGTTGTCTTCAGGTAGCCCTTGGAAAAAAAGACCTTCTTTGCTGCCGACAGGATGCCATTGATGCGCTGATCCCGTTCGCGTTTCTTGCGCTGACGAATTGCCTGCTGATGTTTCTCCATGTGCTGCATCTCCTGCCTTATACGGCCATGTGCCCTGTCATTATACCATAGGTAAAAATGCTACTGCCGGTTAAGTCTATAAGCGCCGGCCGCCATGTTTGTCAAGAAAATATCCGACATGCACGAGCCGCAAATCAATAAGGCAGGCGCAGTTCATTTCTCAGGAGATTTCTTTGACCGATCATTTCAGGCAGGATGCAGCAGTAATATAGCTCATAAAATACAATAGGTTAAGCAGGTGATGTTCTATGTCAGCGCTGTGTGCTGCAGGAGACTCAGCCCGGATATCTAATATCCTTGACAACAAAAAACCCAAGGTATAAAAGTTACTGATAGTTAAATAACCAACTCGAAGTAGCATATTTGTTTAAGATGTAAAAAAGGAGGATGTGCATGGATTTCAGCCTGACACAAGAGCAGAAAATTTTCCGGGATACCCTGTACCGCTTTGGGCGGGATGAGATCGCGCCGTTGTGCGAAGAGGCAGACCTCAGGGGCGAATTCAGTTTCGATATCTGGAACAGGCTTGGCGAAATGGGTGTGTTGGGGCTGCCGCTGCCCGAGAAGTATGGAGGGGCAGGGGCTGATATCGTGACCTGCTGCCTGGCAGGAGAGGCACTCGGGCATGCCGGTGTCGATGGAGGCAGCCTGCTGGCATGGGGAGCCCATACTTATCTGTGCGCCTGCAATATCCTCGATTTCGGAAATGATGAGCAGAGACAGAAATATCTTCCCAGGCTTGCGACCGGTGAATGGATCGGATGCATGGGGCTGACCGAGCCGGGTTCGGGTTCGGATGCAGCCTCCATGAGGACCACAGCAACCAGGAAGGGGGATAGCTATATACTCAATGGGTCGAAAACCTTTATAACCAATGCCCCGGTAGCAGATCTCTTTGTCGTGTTCGCCAATGTGGATCGGTCCAGAAAGCACGAGGGCATTACAGCCTTTATCATTGAAAAAGGTACACCAGGGCTTTCCACAGGCAAACCGTTCCACAAGATGGGGTGCAGATGCTCATCGACATCTGAGGTGTTCCTTGAAGACTGCGAGGTGCCACAGGAGAACGTTCTCGGCGGCGAGGGGGGAGGCTGGCTAATAGCGCTCAGCGGTGTCGAGTGGGACCGCTGTACCCTGTTGTCGCCCATGCTAGGGGCAGCAATCAACAATCTGGATTCCTGCGCACGCTATGCAAATGATCGGCATCAGTTCGGCCGTCCCATCAGGGAATTTCAGGCAATACAGCATCGGATCGCCGATATGAAGGTCTTCATCGAGGCTGCACGGCTCGCCATATTCCGGGTTGCATCGGCAAAAGACAACGGCACCATGCTCAATCCCCTGCAGGCAGCGGTCAGCAAGGTCTATGCAGGAGACAGGGGGTTTGAGATGGCTTCCGAAGCTGTCCAGGTATTCGGAGGGTATGGGTTCATGCACGAGTACCCTGTGGAGAGGAATTTCCGTGATTCCAAGCTTGCTGCAATCGGCGGGGGAACATCGGATATCATGCGCATGATCGTATCCCGGATCATGCTGATGCAATGATATACGGAGGTATAAAATGGATTATCAGCTGACAGACAACCAAAGAGAATTTCAGAAAGACCTGGCGGGATTTCTTCAGGAAAGGATCGCTCCAAGGGCAGGCGGGTTCGAAGACTGTCCCCGTGGCGAGATAAACGACCGCATGCGGGAAAATCTCAAAATCCTCTCTTCCCGGAATTTCCTCGGTACGGGTATCAATGACGATTCGCTTGATCTGGTCATGATATATCTGGCCGGAGAGGAGATCTCCAGGGCCTGCGCTTCTACATTTCTATCGGCACGATCCAGTGCATTCATGTGCGGTGGCGCGCTTGCCCTGTTCGGCAGCCCTGAACAGAAGAAAAAGCATCTCGGCAGACTGCTGAGTGCCGATGAGATCGGTGCGATTGCATATACCGAGGAAGATGCCGGCTCTGACATCAGCTCAATCACCACGTCGGCGCGAAGAGACGGACAGGACTGGCTTGTAAACGGAGATAAGAACATTGTGGTCAATGCCCCTATAGCAGATGTGTTCCTGGTCCTGGCATTGACAGACCCTGATGGCGGCATAGAAAAGGGCATGAGCCTTTTCCTGGTAGAAAAAGACAGCCCGGGGTTAACAGTGGGGGCATCGGTTGAGACAATGGGCATGCGCGGCGTTCCCATGGCCTCTGTCGAGTTCAAAAACTGCAGGGCCTCAGAATTGATGGGAGAAAAGCCGGGCAAAGGATACCAGCAGCTGAAAACGCTCATGACCATGGGATGCATCAGCATCACGTCACTGTGTGTCGGTATCGGTACAGCCTGTATGGAGATCTCCACTCAGCATGCAAGACAGCGCCGGGCATTTGGCCGGCAGATAGGCAAGTTCCAGGACATCGGGTTCAAGCTCTCCGACATGTTCACTTATAATGACCTTGGAAGGATGCTGGGGCTCAGGGCTGCATGGGCAATCAATACACATGAGGATGATGCAGGGGTGAGCGCAGCCTGTGCAAAACTCTTTGCAGGCGAGGCAGTCACCAGTATCGTGAACTGGGGCATGCAGATCTTTGCCGGTCATGGATACATCAGGGGGAGTGATATCGAGCGGCTCTACCGTGATGCCAGGTTCGCCGGGATCTGCGAAGGCACTTCCGAGATTCAGCGGGCACTGATCTCAACGCATGAACTGGACAGGTTCAAGCAGGTCTGAGGGCTTTGATCGATCTGCACATGTGCTTAAGGTGAATGAGTTAGTATACTGAGTTCAGATATGATTATTGCAGTCAATGACAGCTCATGGCCAAAATATGTAGGAGCGCCTTCAGGCGCGACAACAGTCACGGCAGGCTTAGGCGCGGTCGCCGCTTCTACAGGGGTATTTTGGAATATGGTTTTTCAATCAGAAGATTCCCCGCAGCTTGCTATGGGGATACATTATTTAACAATCTGACAAGAGAGGGTTTTAAGCGATGGATGTGATTGAGAGTAAGATCGATACTGCATCGGATGAATACCGTAAGAATTACGAGTCCATGGAGGCCCTGGTAAGCGATCTGAAGGAGCAGCTGAGGATCGCACGGGAAGAGCGCTCTGAAAAGGCCAGGGCGCGTATTGCGGCCCAGGGAAAACTGCCGACACGGAAGAAGCTGGATCTGCTGCTCGACCGCAATACGGCGTTTCTGGAGATAGCCCCGCTTGCAGCCCGCGGCATGTATGACGGCAAGGTTCACTCAGCCGGGATGATCGCAGGCATAGGCATGGTAGAGGGCAAAGAGGTGCTGGTTTGTGTGGGCGACCCCACCATAAAGGGGGGGGCCGTATATCCCATGGGTGTGAAAAAGAATCTCAGACTCCAGAGAATCTGCATGGAGAACCGGCTTCCCATGATAAATCTGCTCGATTCCGCCGGGGCTTATCTGCCGCTCCAGTCAGAGATTTTCCCGGATATCGATGACGGAGGCAGGATCTTCTACAACCAGGCCATCATTTCGAAGATGGGTATCCCGCAGATTACCGCCGTTATGGGCCTGTGCACAGCCGGCGGGGCATACGTCCCTGCCATGTCGGAAGAGGTCGTGCATGTGAAGGGAACAGGCGCCATCTTCCTTGGCGGTCCGCCTCTGGTCAAGGCTGCCACGGGTGAGGAGGTAACTGCTGACCAACTGGGCGGGGCCGAGGTGCACTGCATTGAATCCGGGGTCTCGGATCACTTTGCAGAGGACGATGCCCATGCAATTTCCATCGTGCGCAAGATCATAAGAAATCTTCCAAAAAACGAAAAGGCAAGGCTGTCTGTGAGAAAGCCTGTTCCTCCTCTGTATGACCCCAAAGAGCTCTATGGAGTTGTAAGCAGGGAATTGAGAACCCCCTACGATGTGCGGGAAGTGATAGCGCGCCTAGTGGACGGAAGCGAATTCCTGGAATTCAAGGAGCTCTACGGCCCAACGCTGGTAACAGGCTTTGCCTATATTCACGGCTATCCAGTGGGCATCCTGGGGAACAACGGGATTCTCTTCTCCAACAGTTCGCTCAAGGCAACCCAGTTTATCCAGCTGTGCGACCGCCGCAAGATCCCCCTGCTGTTCCTGCAGAACATCAACGGTTATATTATCGGCAGGGAATACGAGCGTCTCGGGATCACCAAGGACGGACACAAGATGGTCAATGCGGTTTCCACCGCGACCGTGCCGAAATTCACGGTGATCGTGGGTGCATCGTTCGGTGCAGGCAACTACGGCATGTGTGGCAGGGCATATTCTCCCAGGTTTTTGTGGATGTGGCCGAA
>JAFGTK010000322.1 GCA_016934135.1 Deltaproteobacteria bacterium
CCCTTTATCCTTGCAGGGGGGCTTACGCCTGATAATGTCAGAGAGGCCATTCAAAAGGCTGCTCCGCTTGGAGTGGATGTGAGTTCGGGTGTGGAGAGTGCCCCGGGCATAAAGGATGCAGTACTGATAAAGAGGTTTATACAGGAGGCGCGATCATGAAGGGATATTACGGAGAATTCGGCGGACAGTATGTTCCCGAGACATTGATACCTGCTCTTGACGAACTGGAACGGGCTGTATCCTGTGCGTTTGGGGATGATATCTTCTGGGAGGAGTTCTCTTCGTTTATGAGAGACTATGTGGGCAGACCCACACCGCTTACCTGTGCTAAGAGGCTTTCTGCGCATTACGGGATAGATGTGTGGCTCAAACGTGAAGACCTCAACCATACCGGTTCCCACAAGATCAACAATGCCATAGGTCAGATCCTTCTGGCCCGGCGTATGAAAAAAGAAAGAATAATTGCAGAGACAGGTGCTGGTCAGCACGGTGTTGCAACAGCTACTGTCTGTGCACTCTTCGGCATGCCCTGTGCAGTGTATATGGGAACAGAGGATATCAGGCGCCAGCATATCAATGTGGAGCGCATGAGGCTTCTAGGTGCCGAAGTTGTTCCTGTCAAATCGGGGACAGCTACCCTGAAGGATGCCACGAGCGAGGCTATTCGTGACTGGGTGACAAATGTGGATTCTACCTACTATCTTCTCGGCTCTGCCGTGGGACCGCATCCATACCCGTACATGGTGAAGATGTTTCAGAAGATAATAGGCGAGGAGGCACGCTCTCAGGTTCTCGATAAGACAGGAAAGCTGCCGGATGCAGTTATTGCATGTGTCGGAGGAGGGAGTAATGCCATCGGGATATTCTCTGCATTCATCGATGATCATGTCGAGCTGATCGGAGTAGAGGCATACGGGAGAGGAAATGGGAAAAACGGAGCAAGTATCAATTTCGGGATTCCCGGTGTTCTCCATGGAGCACGTTCCCACCTGCTTCAGGATGAAAACGGGCAGGTGCTCGATACCCATTCGATAGCAGCAGGACTCGATTACCCTGGCGTGGGGCCGGAACACAGCTATCTTTCCACTATTAAAAGGTCCGGTTACAGGCTTGTTGATGATTCCCAGGCCCTTGCCGCATTCAGACTCCTGAACAGTCTTGAAGGGATTGCACCTGCCCTGGAGAGCTCACATGCAATTGGATATCTCGAGCAGTATGCAAAAGAACATGGGGGAACAACCGTGATCGTGAATCTCTCAGGAAGGGGAGACAAGGATATTCACACTGTATTGGAGGAAGGGCTATGATATCGGATGCCATCAGGAGCAAGCAAAAGGCTGTTATTCCCTATATTACCGCAGGCCTGCCGGACCTCGGCGCAACCGGCAGGATCATTCGTGCCCTGTCTGATGCAGGTGCGGCTGCCGTAGAGATCGGCCTGCCCTTTTCAGACCCCATGGCTGACGGGCCGGTGCTGCAGAAGGCATCACATTTGGCCCTGCAGGCGGGATTCACCATGGAAGGCCTTATGAAGAATCTCGAAGACTGGGTTTCATCGGCTGATATCCCGCTGATCATCATGTCATACATAAACCCGATCATGAGGCCTGGAATGAAGGAGACATTGACCGGGTTTAAGGAAAAGGGGATTCAGGGTGTCATCATACCAGACCTGCCGGCAGATGCGCGAGGGCTTTTCAATCTATGCCGCGATATCGGCATCGACCTTATCAGGCTTGTTGCGCCGACTACAACCACCGCTCGTCAGAAAGAGGTCATCTCCGGCTGCAGCGGATTTGTCTATGCTGTATCTGTCAAAGGTGTGACCGGGGCAAGAACTGCTTTGCCCGAAGAGGTTTCCCGTCAGGTCAGGGCCATCAAGGCAATGACGGATCTGCCGGTATGTGTCGGGTTCGGCGTCTCAACGGCCGAGCAGGTTGATGACATGCTCGCCTTTGCTGACGGAGTGATTGTAGGGAGCCATCTCATGGATGCCGTTATGGATGAATCCGATCCGATAAAGGCTGCATATGATTGCTTTCGAAAGCTTGTAGAGGTGTGAGAGACTGACAGATAAAGGATTCGAATACTTTTCGATAATTTTTTGTTAACGAGCATTGCCTCGTTATAAAGGCAGTGGTATTATTTTTCAGCGATGCGCTTTGTCTGGAAAAACCTGCCTGTTTTTCTTATATGGCTCATTGGGCTGAGTGTACTGAACAATGCCCTGCACCACATATCTCCACCGGTTACCCATATCCTGTGGCTGTCCGTCTTTCCCCTTGCATGTTCCCTTGTTCTCCTGTGGTTCGCTCTTATCCGGGAATACGGCAAAATAATTACGGGCAGGTATCTTTTCTGGGCTGGCATCATGTGCGCCGTATATTTCACCCCGGCCATGCATTCACTTTCCATTCCCCTTGATCCGGGAAAACAACTGATGCTCTATGAAATAAGTGCCTTGATGCAGTTCGTGCTCATCATGGTGCACAGCAGAACTTGGTTTGAAAAGAAGGAATGGATCTGGGTTTTCGGAATAACACTTCTGTTTGGTATAATCCTGGAAAATGGCGGGATTATTATCGGGTATTTTTCTGAGCCGGAATATCACATATACATACCGGGGCTGAAGGCTCCGGTTGCCACGGCCATCGGCTGGGTAAATGTGCTTTATTGTGCATTTTTTGCTGTACAGAAACTCCTGCCTGTAACACGACCTTTTCCGAGAGGGATCATCTGTGCATTAATAGGGCTGTGCATGGACATCCCCTTTGATCCTGTTGCGACGAGGCTTGGCTGGTGGGTATGGAATGATTCTTTGGATATGGGTCTGTCGGGGGTGCCGATGGTTAATTACATTGCCTGGTTCTGGGCGATCTTTCCCTATACAGCGCTTTATTACTGGTTCAGACACAGGGATGATATAGGCGAAGGTAAACAGATGGGGTATTTTATCGGGATGTTTCCGGTATTGCTTGTTGCAGAGGTAATCGGGGTGGTACTCAGCCTCGCCCTGATCGGCGATGCGAATGCTCTTATGATACTGAAAAGCTATGTTATATCATTGATTTTTGAATGAGCCCGGAATAAAGGGCCTCATATTTCTTTGTTGTTGAATGTAAGCTGTAATGCTGCCTTATTCGCTCCCTGGCCTTTTCCCCCAGGGCACGAAGGTTTTTGTGCCCGGAATCAATGAGTCTGGTCCATGCAGTGCTCAGCGCTTGAGGATTATTCTTTGGAACAACATACCCGGTATCACCAACAAGAACCCGGGAATCCCCAACATCTGTCACTACGCAGGGTATGCTGGTTGCCATGGCCTCGCCTATGGTGTTTGGAAGCCCCTCGCCCCAGGATGAAGAAGATGAGGCAATATCCAGGGCTGAAAGGATCTGCGGGATATCTCTGCGTTGTCCTAGCATGTGGAAATGATCGGGTTGACTGGTCCCCTGGAGACAGGCCATGATTAATGGATTGTTATTTTCCACATCTCTTCCTGCAAGAACAAGGTGCGCCTCAGGATATATTTTGAGAAAGAGTTCTGCTGCCTTGAAAAAGGTCTCATGGTCCTTCATGGGATCAAGGCGCGCTATAAGGCCGATTACAGGTGCGTCCAGCGGGATGCCCGATTCCAGGCGAATATTATTTCCTGAATCTTTATCAAATTTAAAGAGATCCGTGTCGAACCCGTTCGGTATAACCTCCCATTTCCTGGAACTATACCCGAGTCCTTCATGAAATTCCTTGCCTGCAAAGGAGTTCGCAATCACCACATCCGGGATTCTTGAGAATATCGCCCCTGCTTTGACAGTGTATTTATAGATCAGGCCATATCGCGAAAGATCCATATCGCTGCAGCGGATATTCCAGATAAGATGCCTTTTATGTGAGAAGAGAAGACCGAAGAGGTTTGCATGGTACATCCAGCACTGTATAATGTCCGGCTGATAAAGAGAAACAAGTCTTTTGAGATGGTAAATGCCTCTTGGATCCGGAAGGCCTTTTTTCATATTGAGTGAATGTACGGTGATGTCCTGTTTGCGCAACTCTTCGCCAACCGGACCGATGTCTGTCATTGAGACAACCATGGAGAGGAAACAGGTGTTGTCCATGGAGGATGTAAGACGCAGAAGATTCTGTTCGGCACCACCCACGTCAAGAGTGGAGATGAGGTGGAGAACTGATAAACG
>JAFGTK010000061.1 GCA_016934135.1 Deltaproteobacteria bacterium
AAGACGGATAATAATGCCGACTTCCTGGAATCAATGAATAAATAGGGAGCATAAGAAAATGAAGAAAGAGATCCATCCTGAATACTTCGAGACAACGGTTACCTGCGCATGCGGTAACAATTTCAAGACCCGTTCGACGAAAGAAGATATCCGTGTTGAAATATGCAGTGCGTGCCATCCGTTCTATACCGGTCAGCAGAGACTCACCTCAGCAGCAGGGAAAGCAGAGCTTTTTAGAAGAAAATATGGAGATTATCTCAAGAAGAATAACAAGTAGCCTTCTTGACACATATCTATGCTGGAAAAATTAAAGGAGATCGAGGTCCGTTATAACGAGCTTTCCGATCTCCTGGCCGATTCAAAGATTGTCCAGAACCGTACAAAGTATACTGAGCTTGCCAGGGAACATGCGAACCTGGAAGAGTATATGTCTCCGTACCGGCGTCTCTTGACCGTCCTGGAAGAGATTGAGGGGCATGAAACCATGCTTTCCGATCCTGATCCCGAGATGAGAGATCTGGTAAAAGAGGAGCTCAGCGCTCTACACAGTGAACAGGAAGCGCTCGAAAATACCCTGAAGATCCTCTTCACCCCGAAAGATCCTAATGACAGCAAAGACGTTATCCTTGAAATCCGTGCAGGCACAGGCGGTGAAGAAGCAGGCCTTTTTGCCGCTGACCTCTTTCGAATGTATTCCAGATACGCCGAGGAAAAGAACTGGGGCATTGAGATACTGCATATCAATGATACCGGCATTGGTGGGATTAAGGAGGTCATTGCAGGGATAAAGGGGGCAGGGGCCTTTTCTAAGCTGAAGTATGAAAGCGGTGTGCACCGGGTTCAGCGGGTCCCTGCAACCGAGGCGAGCGGCCGGATTCATACTTCTGCAGTAACGGTCGCAGTCCTTGCAGAAGCCGAAGAGGTCGATGTGGATATCGATCCCACGGATCTGAGAATCGACACCTACCGGTCCTCCGGTGCCGGAGGCCAGCATGTAAACAAGACTGAATCCGCGGTCCGCATCACCCATATTCCTACAGGGATCGTGGTTTCCTGCCAGGATGAAAAGTCTCAGCATAAAAACAAGGCTAGGGCCATGAGGGTCCTTCGGTCCCGTATCCTTCAAAAGAGGCAGGAGGACATGGATAAGGAGATCGCATCGCAAAGGCGTTCTCAGGTGGGATCGGGCGACCGGAGCGAGCGGATCCGAACCTATAATTATCCTCAGGCAAGGGTAACGGATCATCGGATCAACCTCACGCTGCATAGACTCCCCCAGATTCTCGAAGGGGATCTGGATGAGCTTATAGAAGAGCTCTCCACCCATTATCAGGCCGAAGCGCTCAGTTCTGCCGGGAGTTGACCCGTGGGATGGACCATCAGGTCGATACTTTCCTGGTCCAAACCGTATCTTCAAAGCAAGGGAATTGATTCTCCACGGCTCGATGCAGAGCTTCTCCTTGCCCATGCCCTGGGCATCAAACGCATCGATCTGTATCTGGACATGGACCGTCCGCTGACTGACGACGACCTTGGATCATACCGGCAGTACCTGAAAAGGAGATCGTGCAAAGAACCGGTTGCATACATTCTCGGTGAAAAAGAGTTCTATTCAAGAACCTTCCATGTCAACAGCCATGTTCTAATTCCAAGGCCGGAGAGTGAACTCCTTGTAGAGCAGGCAATATCCTTGGTGCCTGCCGGGGAAAAGATTCTGGAAGTTGGGGTGGGCTCTGGTGCAGTGATCGTTTCCATACTTGCCGAGAGGGAAGACCTTGAAGGCGTCGGCTGTGACGTAAACATCGAGACAATCGGCATCGCAAAAAACAATGCCTTACTGCATGGTGTCTCATCGCGGATACAATTCTTTGTCGGGGACGGGCTTAATCCTTTGCGTGGACAATTTCCCCTTATAATCATGAATCCGCCGTATATTGCCCTTTCGCATGCTGATCAACTGCAGGATGATGTTCTTAAATATGAACCTCACAGTGCCCTTTTTGGTGGAAATGACGGCCTTGATATAATAAAAGATATTATCATGAATGTGAGAAAACATCTGAGAAGAAAAGGACGGTTCATCATGGAGACCGGGTACGGGCAGAAAGAGGCCATTGACGATCTGATAAGATCAGCTCAAGGTATACGGACACAAGCATGGATAAAGGATCTGTCCGGCACCTACCGGGTAGTTATTGTGGAGAACAGTGATGGATAAATTTATCATAGAAGGCGGCATCCCACTCAATGGGGAGGTACATATCTCAGGATCAAAGAACGCTGCACTGCCGATTCTGTGTTCATCCATCCTTGCAGACGATATCTGCACCTATACCAACATCCCGGCGTTGCGTGATATCAGCACGATTACCGAAGTGCTCTCAACGCTTGGAATGGGTATTGAACGCCCTTGTAACGGTTGTATCGTGATAGACCCCAGGACTACCTCGTCATACGAGGCCCCATATGAACTTGTCAAGAGCATGCGTGCGTCGATCCTGGTACTCGGACCTCTGCTTGCAAAATATAAAAAGGCAAAGGTTTCACTGCCAGGCGGATGTGCTATCGGTGTCCGGCCCATTGACATGCACCTCAAGGCACTTACAAAGATGGGAGCAAACATCACGTTGTCCCACGGATACGTAATGGCCTTTACCGAAGGACTCAAGGGAACTAGAATCGTGTTTGATACCCCTACGGTTGGGGGCACCGAAAACATCATGATGGCTGCGAGCCTTGCAGAGGGGACAACCGTTATTGAAGGCGCAGCAAAAGAGCCTGAGGTAGTGGATCTTGCCTATGCACTTATTGCCATGGGGGCGCAAATCGACGGTGCAGGTCAGAGCACCATTACCATTGACGGCACACCATCCCTTTCCGGGCTGGAATACAGAGTTATTCCCGACAGGATAGAAGTGGGGACATTTCTCATCGCAGGGGCCATAACCAAGGGTGACCTTATCCTGAAGGATGCACGGGCCGATCATGTCGTCGCTGTTGTTGACAAGCTCCTGGAGATGGGCGTTGCTATTAACCAGAGAGAGGACGGGAGCCTTCATGTTGACGGGAAACATGATCTCTTGCCGGTACAGGTCGACACTGTTCCCTATCCGGGATTTCCCACTGACATGCAGGCACAGATAATGGCCCTTGCCTGTATTACTCCAGGAACTACGAGTATTACGGAGAACATATTTGAAAACCGGTTCATGCATGTGCCTGAACTCGTAAGGCTTGGGGGACGACTCGAGGAGAAGGGACATACCGTGATTGTACAGGGGGTGGAGCAGTTTCAGGGTGCATCGGTGATGGCCACTGATCTGCGGGCTTCGGCAAGCCTTGTCCTTGCAGCACTCAATGCCAGGGGTTTGACCGAGATCAGACGGATATACCACCTTGACAGGGGATATGAAAATCTCGACCAGAAGCTCGTAAAACTCGGTGCCCGGGTAAGAAGAGAGAGGGGTGGATTGTGATGGAGGTTATTACAACGGAGGATAAGTCCTGGCAGGAACGGCTGAACACCCTGCTGGAGCGTATCAGGCAGATTCCGCAGGAAGTGGATGAGACGGTCCGTGAGATCATACAGGCTGTAAAGGATCAGGGGGATGCCGCGCTTTTCAGCTATACGAAAAGATTTGACGGCTTCGATCCTGCTGTCAAAGGGATCTCGGTCAACCGCGAAGACATGGCCGAGGCGTTATCCCGTGTGGATGATGATATCACAAAAGCATTGCGTCAGGCAGCTGAAAGGATAGAGAAGTTCCACCTGCACCAGAAAGAGGATTCATGGATAACCGCCGATGAGAACGGGGTAATCCTTGGGCAGAAGGTAACCCCGATTGACCGTGTCGGTATTTATATACCCGGAGGAAAAAATGCCTTTCCCTCGACCGTGCTCATGAATGTCATCCCTGCGAAGATTGCCGGGGTCAGCGAGATCACGGTTGTGTCTCCCTCTCCTGCAGGCGAGATAAACGACACCCTGCTTGCAGCGGCATATATAGCCGGTGTGGAAAGGATATTCCGTGTGGGAGGGGCTCAGGCCATAGCCGCCCTTGCCTATGGTACACAAAGCATACCCAGGGTTGACAAGGTGGTGGGTCCCGGCAATATCTATGTAGCTCATGCAAAAAGGGTACTTATGGGTACAATAGGTATCGACTCGTTTGCAGGACCATCGGAGATCCTAGTGATTGCAGACGAAAACGCCGATGCACATATGGTAGCTTCAGATCTCCTCTCTCAGGCAGAACATGATCCCATGGCATCTTCCATGCTCGTGACGCCTTGCGGGCCTCTGGCAAAAGCTGTTGTGGAGCTGCTTGGAATCGAAAAGGAAAGATTGCCTAGAAAGGATGTGGTTACCGAATCGCTCCGAAATCACGGGGCATGCATCATTACCCGTGATCTTGACGAGGCATTCATGGTGGCGAATTGTGTGGCTCCTGAGCACCTGGAGCTTATGGTGCAGGATGCATATGAGTATCTCGGAAAGGTGAGAAATGCAGGGGCCATATTCCTCGGGTATTACTCTCCCGAGGCCATGGGGGATTATATCGCCGGTCCGAACCATACCCTGCCCACAGGATCGACATCGCGGTTCTCATCGCCTCTGGGAGTTTATGATTTCGTTAAGAGATCCTCTCTTATCGGGTTCAGCAGGGATGCTGCAAAAACCATTGGTCCGCTGGCTGCAAAGATTGCACGGGCGGAAAATCTGGAGGCGCATGCACGATCTGTCGAGACTCGTATCAAGTAACCCCACGCTGAGTGCCATTGAAGATCTTTTTTCACCGGAGACCTATCTCGTGGGAGGGTGTATCCGCGATATGCTCCGGGGTCAGGAGCCGCTGGATTTTGATATCGTTACCTTTTCCGATGTAGGCAGCTTTGCAGACAAGATTGCCAGGAGGTTTTCCTCAACAGCGTTCTGGATGGACAAAACGCGCGGAGTTGTACGTATTTCCCTTAAGGGGAAAGGGATTACCATAGATGTGTGCTTACCCAAAGGGCATGATATCGTAGCTGATCTGAGAAAACGGGACATCACCATCAATGCAATGGCGTATGCCGTTTCCGCTTGTGAGCTTATAGATCCGCTGGACGGGCTCGTTGATCTTGGCCATGGTGTTATCAGGATTATATCTGAAGACAGTCTCAGGGATGACCCGGCAAGGGTGGTACGGTGCCTGAGATTTTCCGTTGTGCTCGGTTTTCCTATTGCAGCCTCAACAGCTGCCTTGTTAAAAAAATATGCCTGTAAGGTTGCAACGGTTTCTGCTGAACGGATAAAGCAGGAATTTATGAAAGCACTGTGCGATCAGAACGGTTCCAGGTTCTTTACCCTTATGGAAACAACAGGCGTAATCAAGGCCCTTTTCCCCGATATTATATACCAGGGCAAAGATATTTCTCTGAAGGGTTTGCGTTCTGCGCTGTTTTTAGCCCGCGAGACAGACGGCCTTATCTATGATGCTGAAATTCTTCTCCCCGGAAGCGATCGTGACCTTGCACAGGAGGTCGAGTCAAAATTGTCAAGGGCAGGACTTTTGCGTCTTGCAGCCTTTGTCTTTGGAATAGCCCCCTACCGGAATACAGAGGAGTTGGATAAAAGCGCCGTGCTGCAGGCAGTAAACCCTGAACAAGGCATTCTAATTGCCAGAGAGATATGTTCGTCACTTAAGGTTTCATCAAGGGCCATCACCTTAATTAATAGCATGTATGCATCGCAAAAACTGGTACACGAGATCCTTTCCCAAAAGGATCTCCCTGTACGCATAGTTCATCTTCTTTGCGAAAAAGCCTTCTCATGTCTTCCCGAGACCCTTCTCCTTGCATGGGCATTGAAGAGATCACCGCACAGCGGGAATAAAGCCTTCCTGAAGCATGTCCATTTAAAAGAAAAGATACAGGAGATATGGCGCTATTTCGTGGATATCTATCAGGTGCAGAAACAGAACCAGCTGATTGACGGTAATGATGTCATACGCTCACTTGGCATTGCTCCGGGCCCCATGGTCGGCAGGCTGCTGCTGGAGGTGGAAGCAGCGCGCGCCGAGGGGGTTGTAAACTCGAGGCAAGAAGCGATCGATCACCTTCATGTGCTGGCCCGGCAGATACAAATATGCCCTGATATGAAAAGAAGCACATAAAGAAGGTTTCAATCAGGGAAATATTTTGGTATAGAGTATAGATATGAATGTTGAATCGTGGATGATAAAAGATCTCATCACCATTGGAAGGGATGCGGGTATCCGTGACGCGCTTCTGGTGATGAAAAAGCACTCTGTCCGGCATCTGCCCGTTGTTGAAAACGGTCTGTTCGTCGGGCTGGTGACCCTTGGAGATTTAAAACAGGCCATACTTGCCTCCATGCTTGAAAGCCTCAAGGTAAGCGATGTCATGATCCAGAACCCGTATACGATCACGTGTGAAACCTCGCTGGAAAAGGCGGCACTGATCATCTACGAAAAGAACATCGGGTGTCTGCCTGTTGTCGAAGAAGGGAAGATACTTGGGATCATTACAGTCAACGATATTCTCAAGGCCTTTATCGACATCATGGGAGTACTCAAGGCAGGGGCACGTATCGATGTTATCCTCAAAAGCGTTCATGGCTCCTTTGACGAGGTTGTTTCCATAATCGAACAGGAGGGCGGATACATAATCAGTGCCGGCATGTCCATCAACGGCGATGACAATGCCCATCACTTCCGTATATCCGGAGGCAACACCGCTGCTATTGCTGAAGAACTAACCTCTTTAGGGTATCGCGGCGTCAAGGTTATAGAGTAAGAGAAAGCGCCGAGAGGACCTCCTCCTGGCCTATACCCTCCAGACAGAGAACCTTTATTCTGCTTTTTTCCCCCTGAGTTATGGTGATTCTTGATTTGGCAATATGCAGCTGCTTGGAAAAGAATCTGATCAGCGCCTTGTTCGCCTTGCCCTCGACAGGCGGTGCGCTCAGCCGGACACAGAGTCTGTCTTCCTTGATTCCGTCGATACAGTCCCTGCTCGAATTGGGATGAATCCTGCACTCAACTATAGTGGCGTCAACGCTGCTTCGAATCCACATCCCCCATCTCCCGTATCCAGCTCTGGCAGGAGTTGAGAACCCCTTTGAGATCGGAGATGAGATTGATCCTTTTTGCCTTCAGATCCAGGAGTTCCTGTTCCAGCTCTGCCTTTTTCTGCCGGGCTTCCGTGAGGATCTCGTCGGCCTTCCTGCGTGCCTCATCAAGGATCTCGCCGTGTTTATTCTCTGCTTCGGCTGCTGATTTCTGGGCCTGCTCCTCGAGCAGGGCTGCCTGCTTTTGTGCCTCTGAAGTGATGCCAGCTGCTTCAGTCTCGGCCTTACGGATCTTTTCATCAGAAAACTGTTTTGCGGACAGGAAAAGATCCTCGAGGTCTTTCTGTTTGTTTTTCATGTTGTCCAGTTCACTCTTGAGGAGCGAATTCTCTTCCAGGATCTCTTCAAGGTCTTCTGCGATATCGATCAGAAAACTGGTAACCTCATCCTTGTCAAAGCCCGAAAGCTTGACCTTGAACCGCTGTTCACGTATCATTTCCGGTGTTACCTGCATCAGAACCCCCCATGTAATTTTAATCTCATCCCTGTTTCAATGAGGCCTTTTGAAACCACCATGTTTGTCAATACTATTATCATGATGACGACAACCGGAGAAAAGTCGAAACCGCCGAATCTGAGCGGAAGCTGCCTTCGGAACCATGAAAAAACGGGATTGGTAACAGTAAAGAGAAATCGCACAATGGGATTGTACGGATTCGGGTTCACAAAGGTTATCACTGCAGCTATTATCACCACCCACATATAAAAATTAAGCAGAATAACGATCGACTGGCCAAGCCCGATAAGGATATTGGCAACTATGTTACCCTGTTCAACAAGAGATTTAACACCGGCGAAGTCCAGGAAGATGATGAATGCAATAACGACGATGGGAGTAAGATCGATCCCGCCGATAACCATTGGTATACTGCGCCTCAGTCTTGAAAATACCGGCTCTGTAGCCTTTCGTAAAAACATGACGACCGGGTTGTATGGATCAGGATTTACCCAGGACAACAAGGCCCCGATCACGACAATCCATAGATATACGGTGAGCAGGATATGGAGCAACTGGCCGAGCACTGGGAAAAGATTGTTCTCTACTAACATGCACACCCCCATAACTATGGAAAAAAAGATATAGTACCTGTATTGCCGATTTCAAGGATCAATTGCAAGGTGTTTTCGTGATGGTATGTCATTTATGCAGTCTTTACAACCGCGCTTGCAATTCATAAGAAAGCTCTGATAAAGCATGAAGTGTGAAGTTAAAAAAGGTTGAAATCAAGGGATTCAAGTCTCTGGCAAAAAAGATCTCACTGACCCTATCCGATGGCGTTACCTGTATTGCAGGGCCCAACGGCTGCGGCAAGAGCAACCTTATTGATGCCATAAGATGGGCGCTCGGCGAGCAGTCCATCCGGTCTCTGCGGGCCGGATCCATGAGCGATGTGATATTTTCGGGAACACAGGACACACCGTCGAGTTCGCTGGCGCAGGTCACCCTCGAGTTTATCCGGGACCAGGGATATTTCCCGAAATCGCTCGATGGTTTCGACGAGGTATCCATCTCCAGAAAGCTTTTCAGAACAGGAGAAAGTGTATACTTCATCAACAATGTAAAATGCCGTTTGAAGGATATTACCGATATCTTTCTGGATACCGGGCTTGACCGTCATGGATATGCCATAATTGAGCAGGGAAAGATCAAGGACATCATCCAGTCAAGGCCCGAGGACATCAGGTATCTTATTGAAGAGGTTGCCGAGGTCGGAAAATTCAGAATAAAGAGGGCGGATGCAATAAAGAGACTGGAGGCGACTTCAATCAATCTGGAAAGGATTCGCGACCTGCTGAGCGAGGTTTCACGCCAGAAAGAGGACCTCAGAGGCCAGGCAAACAAGGCGAAGAGATATCAGGTGGTACGCTACGAGATAAACGACCTGACCAGAAACCTCTGGTTATATGAACTCGATACTATTTCTGCTGCCAGTAAGGAGCTTGAACAGGAAAAACAGGGACTGGACGATCAGATCGAGGCCTTTCAACGACAGTACCAGGAATATTCAAGCCTTATAGGAACCCGCACCTCCCATTTGGCAGCTCTCAGGGAAAATATGGATTCCACCGGAATTAAATGGAATGAGGCAAACTCGCGAGTCCTTTTAGCCCAAAGAGATATTGATACGAATCAGAAACGCAAAAAGGACATCGATGCTACTCTGGAGATGATCGAGACCCGAATAGAACAATTGAAAAACGCCATTAACCAGGCACACAAGGAATATACGCAGGGGCGCCAGGAGATCGATTCCCTTTCCTCCCAGATCGACGGTGTTCAGGCGGAACTTGCCCGGGAGCAGGAAAGCGGGGAAAGCATCTATCAGGAATACAGACAGCTCGAGGATGACTTTAATCACGGCAGGGCAAAACTCTTTGACAGTATAGGGAATGCCAGGGCTGTTGCCCAGAGGCTTTCATCCCTGAAAACAAGACATCAGGAGGTGATATCGAACATCCAGAAACGCAACGAGGATCTTGCGGAAATCAAGGACAAGAAAAGATCCCTGCAGCATCGGCTGCTTGACCTGGACCGGACAATTCAAGGCTCGCAAGACGCAATGGGAAAGGTTGATGACAGGCTGCGCTCAGTGATTGAGGCAATGAATATCCTTCAGGGAAAGATCGATAAGGAAACCAAAGGCTTAGTTGACAGGGAAAAAGAACATGCACAGCTCGGGGCAAAGATAACCATGCTCGAGCGGATAATCAATTCAGGGACGAAAGAAGCATCTGCGCCGGCAGCGATATCAAACGGAACGCGAAAGGTTGCGGATACCTTGAAAGTTCATACGGGATTTGAAGAGACTGTCGGGAAATCCATAGGAGAGGCCCTGGATTTTGTTATCATACATGATCATGAAGAGGTTGAATCCCT
Source organism: Deltaproteobacteria bacterium (assembly GCA_016934135.1). Lineage (GTDB taxonomy): Bacteria > Desulfobacterota > Desulfomonilia > UBA1062 > UBA1062 > DSAD01. Next base: position 10,011 of record JAFGTK010000061.1, read on the forward strand.
TTTAAACAAAGGGGATAGTGATCCCGGGTATATCCTCAGGCAGCCTCATTTGAAAAACACCGGTGAACAGGCCCTGTCGAGGGGTGACGGGGTGATCGGGCCTCTGAGTGAGTGTATGGAAGTCCGGGAGGGTTTCGAGGATATTGTTTGTGCCCTGTCGCAGGACATGTGGGTTGTGGAGGATATTCGTTGTGCGCTGATGCTCTGGAAACAGGGGATCAGATCCTTAAGGTTTGTCACAAGGGAAGGAATTATAGTTGAACCCTCCGGGGCAGTACGCACCAGCAGCGAGATGATGAAGTATGCAGAAGGCCTCAAGGCAAAGGCTGAAAAAGAACAGCTCATGGTGCATATGCATCTTGTTGAGGAAACAATCAAAGACACATCAGTACGCCTGGAGGTGCTCAGATCTGAGTATACAGCCTTGAACAATGAAAAGGCAGAGGTTAATCTCAGGAAGGAAGAGATAGGTAAACAGACAGCAGGACACCTCGATTCACGCCATGAAATCCTGAGGGATCTGGAACGGACAGGAGAGAGGGAGAGTTCGTTTGAACGCGATATTGTCTCATGGAATGAGATGGCTGGAAAGCTCAATGACGATATCAATGCAATCTCTTCCGACAAGGATGTTCTGGACGCAGAGATCGAGCAGAGCCAATCTCTGATAAAGTCTCTGGATGAAAAAAAAGAGGCTGCAAAGGCAGTTTATGAGAAGGCCAGGCAATCACTCCAGGAAAACACTGCTAGGTGTAACGAACTCAAAGTCGCCTATGCTTCAAGGCGAGAGAGGATTCAGGGTATAGAGATAAACCTGGAGAAGATGAATCAGGAAATGGAAAAAGATGATCTTCGTGTCCGTGAGCTTATGCATACCCATGCCTCTGTTATCGGATCACTGGAAACATCCTCATCAGAACTCAAAAGAGCGAACGAGGAGATCTCCTCTCTGCAGAAACTAAAAGAGCAGCTGCAGCCGGAAATTGATGACCTGACAGATGGCTTGCAATCGCTGAGAGAAAGCCGGGAGCAATGCAGAGAGAACATGGACCACCTTGAAAAGACAAGGAATTCATACATGCTCAGGCACAAAGAGCATGAAATAGCATATTCCATGAGCAAAGAGCGCCTGGTCTCCAGGTTCGGCAAGGATATTCAAAATGTCCCCGATGACTTTAATCCTGAGCAGGCAAGAGAAAAAGTGGATTCGCTCGAAAAGAGAATTGAGAAAATGGGCCAGATAAATTTTGCTTCGATCGATGCCTATGAGAATGTTCAGGCCCGGTGGGATGATCTGCACAGGCAGTATGAGGACATCGTTCAGGCAGGAACACGTTTGAAAGAGGTAATATCGAATATCGAAAGGCAGAGCACAAAGGCCTTTATGAGTACCTTCCAGAAGGTCAAGGTGAATTTTCAAGAGATATTCACCGCAATCTTCGGCGGGGGCAAGGCCGATATTGTTCTCATCGATGAAGAGGGCATGGAGCCGGGAGTCGAGATATTTGCATCACCTCCTTTCAAGCGCCTTCGTTCCATGACACTCCTGTCCGAGGGAGAAAAGACCCTTTGTGCATTGAGTTTTGTCTTTGCCCTGTTTAAGGTGAGGCCATCGCCGTTTTGCATCCTCGATGAAGTCGATGCGCCCCTTGATGATGCGAATGTCATCCGTTTCAATCGGCTTATCCGCACATTTGCAAAGGATTCTCAATTTATTATTGTAACCCATAACCGCTACACCATGGAAATGGCGGATATTATCTATGGTGTAACCTTCGATGTTCCCGGAATCAGCAAGGTTGTCTCCTTGATATTACAGGATATGGAGGAGCAATTTATTTCTCATCAATAGGAAAATAACTTCCTATTTTCTTATATGCTTGTTGAGATACCGTTTAATTTCAATATATAAGATTAGCACGTATATTGCAGGAGAAATTGGAAAGGATAGCGTTATGCCACGTGTGGTTGCAGTGACATCAGGAAAAGGAGGAGTTGGTAAAAGCAATTTTGTGCTGAATGTGGGGATAAGCCTCGCCATGATGGACTCGCGCGTCCAGATCTTAGACGCTGACCTGGGCCTTGCCAATCTGGATGTTCTTCTGGGCATCAGACCGCACAGTACACTCGAGGATGTAATGCTAGGCAGGGCTGATCTCGACGATATCGTTATCAAAACAGACTATAAGGTCAACCTGATACCCGGATGTTCAGGGACACAGGATATGGCCGATCTCTCCCAGGAGCAGATATATAATCTGGTCAAGAAAGTGAGAAATGTTTCCTCGCAGGCAGACTGTCTTCTGGTGGATACTGCCTCGGGTATCTCAACCGGGGTGATATCGTTTCTCATGGCTGTTCCCGAGGTTATTGTGGGGGTAAGCCACGAGCCCACGAGCCTTACCGATGCCTATGCCCTTATCAAGGTTCTCAAGAAAAACGGTTATTCCGGCAGGATCACCATGTTTTCAAGCATGGTAAAGAACAGTGCGGCAGGTCATGCCATATACAAGAAGATATCTTCTGCCTGTCAGCGTTTTCTCGATACACCTGTAGGGTTCCTGGGGAGTGTATACTATGATGAAAAGCTCTCCAGGGCTGTAACCGACCAGGTTCCGGCGATTGTAAGGTTTCCCACTTCAAATATATCCAGATGCTATCGCGTCATAGCATTGACCCTCCTGGGGCAGAACAATGTAGAGACCGATTATGACAAATTCTGGGCTCGACTGATCAATATGATCATGAAAGGGTCAAGGCCCAAGACCGTCAAGGCTGTATCGTTCAACGGAAACAGCGGCAACGGCTCTATAGAGAATACCATCCACAATATACTGGATGAACAGCGCAGAACCCGGTTTCTGCTTGAGAGGCTGGTAGCAAAGATTGAACGTGATGTCGATTCCTCGGGGTCCTCACGGGGCCCTGCCATGTGACTGCATCTATCCACACCCCCTTCATAAGACTCAGGATACAGTCATTGCCGGCATCCGGAAATCTATTGACAGGATAAGGGATATTCCTGCAGGAAGTTCTCTAATGCTATAATATATATACAGATACATATATTTGACAAAACATACTTGATGTCATATTACAGATGTAACATGAAACAGCTTCTTAAGACGGTTTCAGACACTGAAAAGCAACTGAGAATAGATCAGGTTGTACTGGGGCTGGGGTATATTGCGGTCGAGCTTGAAGACAGCAGGGTAGGGCTCAGTGCAAATATCGCGGATACTTCCATGTCGGGATGTTCCGTGTTCAGCAGGGCAGGATCCCTTAAGGGATCATCTGTCGCCGAAATATTAGACTTGGGTGTGCAGGACAACCTCCTTTCCAGGGCAATCGCCCTTGCTGCTGTCAATGCAGTCAGCAATACTGCGGGGCTTGCCCCCGGGGTGGATGTGTTTGAACGCATGGCTGTACAGAGTGGCGAGCATGTTGCTATGGTAGGTTTTATTGCACCGGTTGCACAGATGCTTAAAAAGGCGGGAGCCGAGGTAAGCGTCTTTGAAAAGAGAACTCTCGAATCCGCGGTTATAAGGCCGGAAACGGAAATGGCCCTGGCATTTGCCGAGGCGGATATTATAATATTGAGTGCAACGACTATCATTAACAATACCATCTATGAACTTCTAACACTGCCGAACACGGCACGCGATGTTATCCTTATGGGGCCGTCAACGCCCATGATTCCAGATGTCTTTATATCTACTCCAGTCACCTATCTGGCAGGCTCAGCAGTGACTGACGGCAGAAAGGCACTACAGATTGTTATGGAAGGAGGGGGCACACAGGTGTTGTATCGAGCCGATGCCATGAAAAAGATACACCAGGAGGTACATCAATGACGCCCCTTATCGACACCCATGAGCGACGGATCAAATATCTGAGGATATCCATAACCGACCGGTGTAATTTCCGGTGCAGGTATTGCATGCCCTCGGGCGGTATAGAGTGGCTTCCTCATGAAAGCATCATGAAATATGAGGAATACCTGCGCATTCTAAGGATTTGCATACCCCGCGGTGTGGAGAAGGTGCGAATTACCGGAGGGGAGCCCCTTGTCAGAAAAGGCTTGGCAGATTTCATTGCTTCGGTGAAAAGCATTGACGGCCTCAGGGAGCTTTCCCTGACAACGAACGGTGTTTTATTGCCGATGCAGGCTCCTGACCTGAAACGTGCCGGGCTTGACCGGGTAAATATCAGCCTCGATACGTTGGACAGGGATAAGTTCTCGTATATAACCAGGGTAAATGCTTTTGATCAGGTCAAAGAGGGGATTATGACTGCACTTGAATACGGATTCTCCCCTGTCAAGATCAATGTTGTTGCCATAAGGGGCTTTAATGATGATGAAATTCCTGCATTTGCCGCATTGACTCTGGATAGACCTGTGGAGGTCCGTTTTATCGAACTCATGCCCATGGGTTGCGCCTCCCGGTATGGAGAGCGAGAGGTCATCTCATCTGAAGAGATCAGGCGTATAATCGAAGGCCGGTATGGAAAGATGGCTCCTGTGGAATATAACCATGGACCTGCAAAGGTATACCAGATCCAGGGATCTCAGGGGAAAATCGGCCTGATTGGAGCAATGAGCGAGTACTCGTTCTGCAGCACATGCAACCGCATTCGTATTACAGCTAACGGAAGCCTCCGGCCGTGCCTGTTTTCCGATGACCATATTGATCTTTTATCACCGATGCGCAAGGGTATATCGGATATTGAACTCAATGAACTGATTGAAGAAGGTGTGAGGCTCAAGCAGAGATCTCATGGTATGTGCATGGGACAACATGTTGCTCCGCATCAGGGTTGTGATGCATTAATGAATACCATCGGCGGATGATGGATTACTGATTCGCCCGGTTCCTTGCATTATCGACAAGTCTATTGAAGGAAATCAGATCGTTTTTGAACAGGATCTTGTTGGTATTCAAAAACAGCAGACCTGTTTTTTTACTGGGGACCTCATTGGGAGACACCCACACTACCTTGCAGTACAGTGATATATCGGGATTGTCCTCTGGATGTTCTATCGCAAGACGAACAACTGAGTCTAAAGGCAGATCTGCTCCCTCGATACATACGCCTTCTTCGGTTGCATTGATAATGGTGATGGATTTTATCTTTTCCTGGTGTTCTATGGCTCCGATCATATCATGCAGCCGTATTCTCTCTAAGGTACGTTTTTCTTTCTCGTTGCGCATGGTGTCAATATATCTTCAAAAGACAGTGTATGTCAAGGGTTGATACTGCCGGTGATGATTTGCAAATGTGCCCGAGCAGATTATTATTCCTAAAAGCCAAAGGTTTTTTATCCGAATCGTCTGGCTGATATTCATGTATTGGCGGGCCCGGCATGGATAACAAAAAAGGGGGTTTAAATGATACGTGATATTAAGGAAATGTCTTTAAAGGAGTTTGATGTCCTGATCATAGGAGGGGGAATTACCGGGGCATTTATTGCCTGGGACGCGTCCCTGAGAGGGCTTAAGACTGCACTTCTCGACAAAGGCGATTTTGGTGCCGCCACATCTGCGGCCACATCCAAACTTATACACGGCGGACTGCGTTATCTGAAAACCCTTGAGGTAGGACTAGTGCGGGAATCTCTTCAGGAAAGACGAATCATGGAGATCATTGCGCCGCATCTCGTGTATCCACTGCCTTTCGTATTTCCTGCATATGGATGGGGAAAGAGAGGGTTGCCTGCAGCCTTGTCCGCAATGGTATTTTACGACACACTCTCATATGACAGGCGATGGATCAATGACGACGACAAAAAGATCCCCGGTCACGAAAAGTTTTCAGCACAAGAGATCCTTCAGATGGAACCCGTTCTTTCCCCGGAAGATCTCAAGGGCGGGGTTATCTACTATGACTGTCAGATGTATAATCCGGAAAGGCTCACCTTGGAGCCGATTCTTTCAGCTGTGGAATACGGTGCCTGCGTGGCCAATTATGCCTTGGTGGAAGACCTCATAGTGAATGGCGATACCATAGAAGGTGCTCGTGTACTGGATACTATGAATGGCAGGATGTATGAGATCAAGGCAAGAGTAACGGTAAATGCATCAGGGCCGTGGGCAGACCTTCTGCTTGGGAAAATACGAGGGAAGAAACACCATCGCCTTGTTCGGTCAAAAGGGATTCATATTATCACCAGGGCACTGCATAAAGACCATGCCATGGTGTTACAGACGCTCAGCGGACGGCATTTTTTTGTCCTGCCGTGGAGAGGGTATAGTCTCATCGGCACCACAGATGTCGCTTACAAGGGATCCCCTGATGATTTCAAGGTGACGCGCAAGGATATTTCTGATTTCCTGGATGAAATCAACAAGACCATTCCAGCTGCACGGCTCAGCGAAAACGATGTGCTGTTTCAATACGGAGGGCTGAGGCCTATCGTGGAGAAGGAGACAAGCGTGGAGATAGAGGTGTACGATGCCTCGAGAAAGTATGAACTCTATGACCATGAAAAAGATGAAGGCATAAAGGGATTTGTAACCGCCATAGGCGGCAAGTATACAACATCGAGAAACATGGCGCGGCAGCTTGTGGATATCATCTGCAGGAAACTCGGACGCGACCCGCTGGTATGCCTTACCCACACCACCCCGTTGTACGGCGGAGAGATCGGGAGGTTTGCAAGTTTTGTGGATCGTGCCAGAAAAAAGATGGCCGGCGGTCTAAGCGATGATGTTATCGAGAATCTGTGTCGGAATTATGGTTCAAGATATCCTGATGTCATTGAAAGGGCACCGAAGAAATATCTGGAAAGGATCTGTCAGCAGTTTCCCGATATCATGGCAGAGATTCTTTATGCTGTTCATAAGGAAATGGCTGTTTCTTTGAGCGATGTTCTGTTCAGGCGTACCGGCCTTTGCACACTGGGCAATCCCGGGCATGACGTCATAGAAAAGGTGGCGGATCTTATGGGGCGCGAACTTAAATGGAAGAGATCGAGAAAGAACAAAGAAATAGAAAAAGTTCTTGATATGTTTGAACCTGCATGAATCACCTTGCAATATCACCACGGTCCTGCTTACTGTACAACAAAGAGAAAAGAGAACTAACAGCATGAAAGGAAAAAAGGTTCTCCTTGTAAATCCCTGGATTCATGACTTTGCCGCATATGACCTGTGGGCCAAACCCATGGGCCTTCTCTACATAGGGTCTATTCTCAGAAGAAATGGCTGCGAGGTGTCGTATATAGACTGTCTGAGGTCACCACATCCCTGCATGAAGGCAAAGGAGCCCAAGGTAGCCAAAGAGGGGCATGGAAAGTATTACAGGCAGATTATAGAAAAACCTGTTCAGCTAAAGGATATCAAAAGGAACTACAGCAGGTATGGGATCAGTATCGAGACCTTCGAACATGACCTTTCCTGCGTGCAGAGTCCGGATGCTGTGCTGGTCACCTCTTTGATGACCTACTGGTATCCAGGTGTTATTGAGTCCATAATGTGCATAAAAAAGGTCCTTGAAGGTGTTCCCGTGATCCTGGGAGGTATCTATGCCACCTTATGCTCTGACCATGCACGGAGATATTCCGGTGCCGATCATGTCATAGCAGGCGAAGGGGAGCTAGGAATACTCTCTTTTCTGGAAAAACTCTGGGGGGATAAGGCATCCTTTGTCCCGGATATGTCGAATCTGGACACACTTGACTACCCGTGCTTCGACCTCATCGATGATCTGCGATATGTATGCATACAGACCTCAAGAGGATGTCCTTTCAACTGCACCTATTGTGCATCCCATTATCTCAGCCCCTGCCTGCGCAGGAGGGATCCCCATAAGGTGGTCGAAGAGATCGCATGGTGGAGAAGGGAAAAAGCTGTCAAAGATTTTGCCTTCTATGACGATGCCCTGCTTTACCAGAGCGAGTCCTTTGCCCTTCCCATAATGAGGGAGATCATAAAAAAAGGTCTTGATGTACGTTTTCACTGTCCAAACGGGCTTCACATACGCTCGATAACAAAAGAGGTGGCATCGTCAATGAAAGAATGCGGGTTTTCCACTGTTCGGCTGGGGTTCGAAACCAGTGATCCTCTTCGCCAGAAGATGTCGGGAGGAAAGGTCACGAATGAGGATTTTCTCCGCTGTGTGGAAAATTTATGCGAGGCGGGTTTTCCTTCCAGGTATATCGGCGTATACATCCTGTGCGGCCTGCCGGGCCAGAAGGCACAGGAGGTGTTCGATGCGGTGAGTCTGGTCAAAAGCGTAGGGGCGAGAGCGATGATAACGGAATATTCCCCCATACCCCATACAAAAGATTACGAGGCTGCCCTGCGGATGAGCCCGTATAACATCGCAGAAGATCCTTTATTCCATAACAACTCATTTTTTTCCTGCAGATGGGATGGGTTGACCTATGAAGACTATCGGCAGATCAAGAATGCCGCCCGTGCGAAACCATAGCAAAACCATTCCCTGAGTTTCTGTAAACGGTTAGTTCTGTTGCGGCCCTATTAAAAAAGCCTTGCCGTACGAACAAATTCCTGAAAACCTTCTCTCTCGTATTGAAGGGCCTGTTTTACAGAGACCTCGTTACGCTTCTCGATCAAACCCTTTATCTTTATGAGGATTTCCTGGTTCACCGAGCATATGTCCCGGGCTATCTCAAGGGCGCGAGGTACCAGTTCTGGATGAGGCACCACCTCGTTTACCAGCCCGCATGCAAAGGCATCTGCTGCGGACAGCGGTCTGCACGTAAACGACATTTGTTTGGCCATCCTCTGCCCTACAGACTGCTGAAGCAGCTGTGTCATCCCCCATCCGGGATGGATACCCACCTTTGCGTGGGAATCGATAAACCTGGCATTTTCCGATGCAATGAGAAAGTCACAGTTGAGCGCAAGTTCAAATCCTCCGGTTATGGCATTGCCGTTTATTGCGCCGAGGATCGGTTTGTTGCAGGCACTGAAGACATCCGGCATGTCTTTCCCGTCACCTCTGGGATCAAGGAGATTGTCCTTGCCGATAACACTCAGATCGATCCCGGAACAGAACGACTTGCCGTTTCCAGTAATCACGGCAACCCTTATCTCCGGGCTCTGCGCAACTTCGTCCAGGTAATCATATAGATGGACAAGCAGGTCCTGACAGATAGAGTTATGCCTATCAGGGCGGTTCAGGGTAATCAGTGCAACACCTTCGGTTACATCTAACAATACGGTTTTTTCCACAGCAGGACTCCTTTCCTTACAACGGTTATCATTCAAAGATATGACCGCGCAAGCCCCAACTGCATGACAGGAGCGTTTGTTCCGTCCTGTCGAACATCTTTTTTCTGGGCATTTTTATTCACATTTCGGGAAAAATTATTACCACTTTACATACCCGGACATGTTTGTTTTCAGGCAAGTGTATGGAAAATATAGTATGTTGTTCTGGCATGCATATTGCCATATAAACATTGTCATCAACGTATACTGCCAAAGATTAACCATATGAGGAGGGTTCCTATGAAAACGACAAAATTGTGTTTATGGGCCGGCATCGTAGTCATTGCACTGATGCTCGGAGCATGTAAGTTTGGAAATGTCAGCATGACCATTATGCAGACCTCTGATATCCATCATCATGCAAGCGGGTATGGGCCGTTTCTTGATTACACACCGCTTGATACATCGGATGCTGACTCGGTAAAGGGAGGCTATGCACGGTTGGCGGCAAAGATCAATGCCATACGCCAGGAGCAGTCTTCGAAAAATATCCCGGTACTTCTGTTCGATTCCGGGGATTTCTTCATGGGAACGGTGTATGACCTTACTGCAGCCGATCCTGTTGCCCTGAAGTTCTTCTCTCTGATGGGGTATGATGCGATTACCCTGGGCAATCATGAATTCGACTGGTCTCCTTCCGGCCTGGCCCTGCTGCTTTCAAATGCAATGGCTGGCGGATTTGATGTTCCTGTTGTGGCAACCAATACTGTTATTCCTGCCGACAATGAGCTTCAGCTCCTGGTTAATGCAGGGGCCATCGTAAACAAGAAGATTATAGACATGCCATGCGGAGTAAAGGTGGGTGTTCTCGGGCTCATGGGGCCGGATTCCGATGAAAAGGCACCGGTTGCATCACCGGTAACGTTCAACCATGATTACGCGTTCATTCAGCAGCAGGTAAATGAATTGAGATGCAATGACGGTGTCAAGGTGGTAATAGTACTGTCTCACGGGGGCGTCGAGACTGACGGCACAGGAGATGATGCAGACCTTGCAGAAAATGTCCACGGTATAGATATCATCGCTTCGGGGCATTTTCACACAGCTACCCATGATATGCAGGTTTGCGGACAGTCAGGTACGATCATCTTTTCTCCCGGCGAGTACGGTGAATATCTGAGCAGGCTGGACCTCACCTACAATATCTTCCTGCGAAAGATCGTCGACGTTGACTTCACTCTGATACCAATCGACGATACTATTGAGGGAGATCCGATAGTACAGGGCATGGTTGAGATGTATCATGCAGCAATGAATGCAACCCTTACAGAAAACCTGGGACTGCAGCTCGACACCCCTGTCTCTACGACGACCTTTGCCCTTCAAAAGGCCCCGCTGCAGGTAACCGGCATCGGGAGCCTTGCTGCTGATTCTCTCCGTACCGTTGCCAGTTCACTCTCACCTCTCAATGATGGGAATGCCTATGATGTCGGTATCGTTGCCAGCGGGGTTATACGGGACGACATATACCCGGGCAATACAGGGATAATAACCTTCTCCGACGTGTACAACATGCTTCCTCTGGGCATTTCACCCAACGACCAGTCTGTGCCCGGTTATCCGCTCATGTCTGTCTATGCCACCGGCATGGATCTGTACACCATCTGTGAGGTCGGTCTCTCTCTTTCCCGCATGATGGGTTCGGATTACTATCTGAATTTTTCAGGACTCAGGATAGATTACGATCTTTCACAGGCGTCTACATTTTCCGGTGTACAGGCAGTATATCTCTATCCGAGTGACGATACGTTCTGCATGACCGAACCTGCATTGGTAAATCCTTATGATCCTGATACACTGTATCACATAGTGGTGGATCTCTATGCCCTGCAGATGCTGAATGTGGTCAACTCGTACGGGTTTGACATCAATCCGATAGAGGTCTCTTTTATTGACAGAAGTATCGACGAGGGGGTTCAGGAAATAAAGGAGTGGATGGCCCCGCTAAATTTCATGCCTTACTTGGGGGGAAGCATACCTTCATTTGTTTACGGTCCTGAAGGCATTGCCCTGGACAGGGTCAATTATGTAACACATTGAAATACCCTGGTTAAAACATAAAGCCTCGGGCCTTTGTTCCTGGCAGACGAATCTCTTCCTCGAACAAAGGCCCTTGAATGGTCCGTCTCCCGGAAATACGGCCGGGGGTTCTAAATACCTAATTTTAGGGAAAGCGGCCCGATGTGGGCATCGAGCCCTACGGAAGCCGTGCTCAATCCCTGCAGAATTGGCTTTTAATCCAAGCACTTGTTCACTCTCTCCCGGCTGTTCTTTTACAGGAACTGCTACGAAAGTTTTTCCTAATGAAACAATCGATCCACCATAAATTTACTTGAGATTGAAATAACAATCATGACATCCTTCAACAAACCAGTAGGGACCGTTCCCCGAACGGTCCGCCTCCCTCGTAATGTCTGTGTTGCAGGATTCAGAACTAATTCATTAACTTTTTGGTGCAACTCGTGTAATAAGAAGATGAGATGAAAATCTGTTATGAACCCATCGGAGTGATGCACTGTGAGCTGCATAATGCACATGATGCCCCCCGCTTTTACAACTGCTCCAGGATCAAAGGGATGATCGAGATTTATGAACCTTATGTTGAAGGTCTCGATGCCCTTTGTGAGAACGAGTTTATTGTGGTGCTCTTTCATTTTCATCTTTCAAAAGGATTCGATCTGATCCAGACAAGTCCTGCCGGAAAACGCAAGGGGGTGTTCAGCCTGTGCTCTCCCATGCGGCCAAACCCTATCGGGATGTCAATCCTGAGGTTGAAAAAGGTTCAATCCCCCCTTGTTTTCGTGGAACATGTGGATATGGTAGACGGTACGCCGATCCTTGATATTAAGCCTTATAAACCTCTGGAAGAGAACCTGCCTGAATGATAGGGTTCTTTACAGGGATCAATATGGATTGAATTTTTTTCTTCGATATGGTTTTACATCATGTGATAAAACACGCAATCGGAGGTGTGCTTGATCTATAATATGCTGCTCACAACACTGGGTGGGCTGGGGCTGTTTCTGTTCGGCATGCATATCATGTCGGAATCCCTCCAGAAGATTGCAGGCGTTAGGCTGAGACGCATTCTGGAGAAGCTCACCACGAACAGGGTAGTGGCTGTGCTCGCAGGTACGGCAATAACTGCCATCATCCAGAGCTCAAGCGCTACAACAGTTATGTCCGTAGGTCTGGTCAATGCCGGGCTCATGACATTGAAACAGGCCGTCGGCGTGGTTATTGGAGCGAATATCGGCACCACCATTACGGCCCAGATCATCGCATTCAAACTTACCGACATCGCACTGCCTTTAATCGGCATCGGCATGTTCATGAAGCTTTTGAGCAAAAAGGAGTCTGTCAAGTACTGGGGCGATTTTTTCCTCGGCTTCGGTCTGCTATTCTACGGTCTGCTCGTCATGAAAACCGGGGTCATGCCGCTTAGGGCTGCACCATGGGTAAGTGAGTTCTTTGTTCACTTTTCCAGGAGCCCGATTCCAGGAGTCGTGGTGGGGACTCTCATAACCATGCTCTTCCAGAGCAGTTCGGCAACCGTGGGCCTTGTAATTGCCCTGGCATCCACCGGAGTGGTGGATTTTTACGGGGCGGCAGCACTGGTGCTCGGAGATAATATCGGGACCACGATAACGGCACAACTGGCTTCCCTCGGGACGAATGTCTCTGCCAAGAGGGTTGCACGTGCACATATGTTGTTCAATGTTTTCGGGGTATGCATAATCCTGCTTATCTTCCCTGTTTTCGTGCGTTTTGTCGATTTTATCACACCTGGAGACCCCTCGCTTGTAATCAACGGCAACCTTCCCTACAGTGCCAGGCATATCGCAAATTTCCATACTGTCTTCAATGTAACGAACTGCCTGATCTTTCTTCCTCTTATGGGGGTGTTGACCAGGCTGTCCACCTATCTTGCGCCTGGAGATGAAAGCCCGAGAAAATACAGGCTCGAGTCTCTTGGCGCGAGTATATTCGAAACCCCCTCCTTTGCACTTGACGAGGCAAAGGAAGAGATCGACTATATGGGACACGAGGTCTTCAAGATGCTCGAATCCTCGGAAACCTCCCTCATAGAAAATAAAGGCACGGACAGGATGTACTCAGATGTCATGGAAAAAGAGGAGATCGTGGATACCCTTCAGAAGGAGATCAATGATTATCTGACGGAGTTGTCCAGGCAGTCCGTGACCGAGAATCAGTCAAAAGAGATCTTTTCCATGCTTCATATCGTAAGCAACCTCGAGAGGATAGGTGACCATTGCGAGAGCATAGCCAAGCTCTGCAAGAAAAGGAACGAATTCGGGCTGGATTTTTCCGAAGAGGGAAGAAAAGAGATCTATCAGATTTACCATCACACCCTCGAATACTTAAGGACCATTATTGTGGCTATTAAAGATACCCCCCATAATCTCATGGAGGTTGTCCGGAGTTTTGAGCCAAGGCTCAATGCCATGCGATGGGAGATGAGGGTCAATCATATGGAACGACTCAAGACCGCCACCTGCACATCGGATGCCGGGCTTGTTTATGTCGATATTCTAACCAGTTTTGAAAAGATCGGCGACCATGCATACAACATTGCGGAATCGCTGTCAGGGCTCAAGTAAGGAGGACAACATGGAATACGATATGCCCCTGTACAGACCTCCGTCAGAGGCGAGGTCCCTCATATTTCAGATCACGCTCGGCTGTTCATGGAATAAATGTCTGTTCTGCGCAATGTACAAGGGCAAGCGTTTCAGGGTGCGGCCTTTCGAAGAGGTTGAAAAGGATATCATCGAGATGTCATGGCTTCAGCCGCATACAAGGAAGGTTTTTCTTGCAGATGGAGATGTCCTTGCCGCGGACACGGATTATATAATAAAGGTTCTGGATCTGATCAATGAAAGATTTCCCCGCCTTGAACGTATCAGTTCCTATGCCGGCCCTACGAACCTGATGGAAAAGACCGTAGACGAACTCAGGGAGTTTAAAAAAAGAAAACTCGACATCCTCTATCTCGGTATTGAATCGGGCAACGAGACTGTACTGAAAAAGATCTGCAAGGGCGCGAACAGCTCTCAGATCATCGATGGATGCAAAAAGGCCATCGATGCGGGGCTGAGAATGTCCACGATCATTCTTCTGGGCCTTGGAGGGATAAAGGGCAGCTATGATCATGCAAAAGACTCTGCAAAAGTGGTCAATGCCATAGACCCTCAGTTCCTTGCATGCCTCACGCTCATGCTCGGCCCGTATGTAGAGATATATGAAAAAAAGCTCATGGGAGGGGATTTCAAACTTCTTGACAAGATGCAGTCGCTGATCGAGCTTCGGTGGTTTGTCGAGGACCTGGAACTGAGCAGCTGCAGGTTCGGTACAGAACACGCATCGAACTATCTGCCCCTGAACGGAGATCTTCCCGGCGACAAGGACCGGATCCTGAAACTTATTGACAGGGCCCTCGGAGATGACCATTCAAGACTGACCAGGCCGGAGTGGGCGCGAGGTCTTTGATTGACAGGTCACGCAATAATAATATAACTGCTCAGTCCTTACGGAGGTTTAACTTGGAGATAAAGGCAATACGGGGGATGAACGATATCCTCCCTGGTGACATAGCAAAGTGGCATTTTGTCGAGAATACAGCAAGAAGGATCTTCCATCTTTACGGTTTCTCGGAGCTGAGGCCGCCTGTGCTGGAAAGGACAGAACTTTTCTTCCGGGGAATCGGCGATGATACGGATGTTGTGGAAAAACAGATGTATACCTTTATCGACAAGTCGGGAACCTCTGTTGCCCTGCGGCCTGAGGCCACGGCCTCGGTACTGCGTTCCGTCATAGAACATGGCCTTCTGGGTATGGATCCCATACAGAAGATCTACAGTATAGGTCCCATGTTCCGGTATGAGAGACCGCAGAAGGGCAGATACCGTCAGTTTCATCAGATAAATGTGGAACGCCTTGGCGAAGACAGCCCGTCCAGCGATGCAGAGACCTTGAGCATGGCCTATGATCTGGCATCAGCCCTGGGTCTCGGAGGTCTTCGAATGGAGGTGAATTCCTTAGGGTGCGATGAGTGCAGGCAGGAATTCAAGAAGACGCTTATGGCCTTTCTGCAGGATAAGGAGAAATCCCTGTGTTCAGACTGCTCCCGACGGATGAAGACCAATCCTCTGCGGGTGCTGGACTGCAAGGTTGTATCCTGCCGGCAGGCGGTAGAAGGTGCGCCGGCCATCGAGAATTTTCTCTGTGAGGGGTGCAGGGTTCATTATGAAAAGGTCCAAAGTGCGCTTATGGCCTTTGATGTCCCCTTTGAAAAAAATCCCAGACTTGTACGGGGACTTGACTATTATACCAGAACGACCTTTGAACTCACTGCAGAAGGCCTTGGATCTCAGAACGCCGTTGCAGGGGGAGGAAGGTACGACAACCTTATACAGACTCTTGGCGGGCCGGATGTTTCAGGGATCGGCTTTGCCTTCGGTTTAGAGCGGATCATTATGCTTCTCGATCAGCATGCCCCTGAAAAGAATGGCTGCTTCGTGGTCTTACAGGAGGATGAGGCAGTGCAGAAATCGTCACTGGAACTGCTTTCAATGCTGAGGTCGGCTCAAATTCCTGCTGAGGCGGCCTTTGACAAGAGTTTCAAGGCACAGATGCGCAAGGCGGGAAAATCCGGTTATCCTCTGTGTTTAATACTCGGCCAGGCCGAATTGGAACAATCCATAGTGACCATCAAGGATCTGCAGGCTTCGTCACAGATTCAGGTCCCCAGGGCAGAGGTGCTCCAAAAAATCAGATCCATGCTGGACAAGTAAGGAGAGAGATCGTGAGTTCGAATATTCAGGGATGCAAACGCACACATTATTGCGGAGAGATACACCATGCAGACAAAGGTTCCCGTGTAACCATTGCCGGATGGGTCCAGCGATCAAGAGATCTGGGCGGACTGATATTCATAGACATGAGAGACCGCACCGGTATTGCACAGGCGGTATTCAATCCGGAAACCTATCCTCAGGCCCATGCTCTTGCACACAGCGTGAAACCCGAATACTGCATCGTTATTACAGGAGAGCTCGGGGAAAGACCGGAAGACATGCGCAATCCAAGTATGCCTACCGGAGACTTCGAGATACTGGTGGATGAAATGAAGATACTGAATGAGTCTCAGACACCGCCGTTTGTTGTTGAGGACGGCATCGATGTTACCGATACCCTGAGACTCAAGTATCGATACCTCGACCTGCGGAGGCCCAGCCTGCAGAGGAATATCCTTATGAGGCACAAGGCCTCTTCGTGTATAAGGAGATTTCTCGACAGTAACGGGTTCATCGATGTAGAGACGCCGGTCCTGACCAAGAGCACCCCGGAAGGGGCAAGGGATTATCTTGTCCCCAGCAGGGTTTTCCCGGGAAGGTGCTATGCACTGCCCCAGTCTCCGCAGCTTTTCAAGCAGCTCCTCATGGTATCGGGATTTGACAGGTACTACCAGATTGTCAAGTGCTTCCGCGATGAGGACTTAAGGGCCGACCGTCAGCCTGAATTCACCCAGATCGATATCGAGATGTCCTTTATCGATATGGACGATATCCTGACCATTACAGAGACGATGATTGTAGAGCTCTTTAAAGAGACCATCGGCGTGGAACTGCCTCAGCCTTTTGTACGGATGAGCTATGATACTGCCATGGATCAGTATGGCACGGACCGGCCGGATATCCGTTTCGACATGCAGCTGAAAGACCTGACAGACATTGCGTCGCAGTGCGATTTCCGGGTATTCACATCGGTCATATCCGAGGGAGGCGTGGTCAAGGGCTTTGCCGTCAAGGCCCCCCATGGCTTCAGCAGAAAGGATCTCGATAATCTGAACTCGGTTATTGCCGACCATGGAGCAAAAGGGGTCATGTGGGCTCGTCTCGAAGAGGATGGCTGGAAATCGACGCTGACAAAGTTCCTAAGCGATGAGCAGAAAGCTGTCATTGAAGAACGCCTGGATCTAGCCCCCGGCGACTTGGCGCTTTTGGTTGCCGACAGCAGGGAGATTGCAAATGCAAGTTTGTCCGCCCTCAGGCTCTATATCGCAGAGAAGCTGGGGCTTATCAGGGAAGACGCATATGGTTCATTGTGGGTTACAGAGTTTCCCCTGCTGGAATGGAATGAAGAGGCAGGCAGGCTCGTTTCTGTCCATCACCCGTTTACCGCCCCCCGTACACAGGACCTTCCACAATTGGAGACAGACCCGGGCTGTGTAAAATCCCAGGCCTATGATATGGTGATAAACGGATATGAAGTCGGCGGAGGGAGTGTCCGTATTCATACCAGAGAGATCCAGCAGAGGGTCTTCAAGGCAATCGGATTGAGTGATGAAGAGGCGAGATCCAAATTCGGGTTTTTACTGGAAGCCCTGCAGTACGGGGCACCTCCTCATGGCGGTATAGCTTTCGGCTTTGACCGGCTTATCATGATCCTTGCAGGGTCATCAAGCATCAGGGACGTTATTGCCTTTCCAAAGACACAGAAGGCATACTGCACTATGACAGATGCGCCTTCGAGCGTTGATTCCGGTCAGCTCGCACAGATCGGGATGAAATTGTTAAAGGAAAAGGAGGGATGATGAAGAGGATATACCTGTGTATTCTCCCGGTTTTCTTTTTCATCGGCTGTGCCGCAAATACTGCTTCGAAACCGGTAGATGCTGCAATGGATCGCGGCGTACAGGAAGAGTCTTTTGAAAAGGGCATCGAATATGTAAAACAGGGACTTGATGCAAGGCAAGACGGAGATACCGAGACTGCAAGACAGGCATTCATCAAGGCCTGCCGTCATTTCGATGAGGAAGATGCATTCTGCAGGACTATCATGTATGACGCAACGGCAAAGCTCAAGAAGAATATTACCATGTCGGGCTTTGAGTATGCACCAAAGAAATCTTTTGAACTTCTTGTTGTGTACCTGGAGATGCAGAATGCCTATATAGACCGCGACATAGAATCACTCCGGAACAGCGAGGTCCTGTTCAATGCAACATATCAGGAGGTTCAGCAGGCCACGGTGACGGAAAAACAGAAACGTCTTGAAGAGCTGGGCCAGGAGGTAACCCAAAAGAGCGAGGAGATTCAGAAGCAGGCCCAGGAGGATATTTTCGAGGTTTACCCGACGATCTATGTAGTAAAGAAGGGCGATACACTGCCTAGTATAGCGGCCCGTCACGAGATTTATAACGACTCTTTCATGTGGCCGCTGGTTTATAAGGCCAACAGGGATCAGATAAAGGACCCCAAAACCATCTATGTAGGACAGGACCTCAAGATACCTCGTGAGATGACAATGGAAGAGATGATCGAGGCACGCAGGGAAGCCGGAGCGCCGGAGCCGGAGAAGATTCCGAAAGAGGCGAATATTCCCAAGAGGAAAAAATAACATGGCAAGATGGGATGAGAAGAAAAGGCTTTTCTATTATACCCCGGGGAAGAATTATGAGTCCGGGATAAAGGATATCGACGAGGGCAACTTCTACCGCTCTATTTTCAACTATCAGGAGGTTCCCAAGATAGATTTTGATATGAGGCTTATCCCTATTCAGCCTGCTGATGATCTTTTCATCACTGATACGACATTTAGGGACGGCCAGCAGTCATTGACACCGTTCAGTGTAAATCAGATCGAAACCATTTACGACTTTCTGCATAGAATCGGCGGAAGCAAAGGGCTGATAAGGTCCAGTGAATTTTTTCTCTATTCAAAAAAAGACAGGGCGGCTGTTGAGCGCTGCCTGGCAAGAGGCTATGCCTTTCCCCGCGTCACTTCATGGATAAGGGCCAACAAGGAAGACCTGAAGCTGGTCAAGGACATGGGCATAGGAGAAACCGGCATGCTGACGTCGGTCTCCGACTACCATATCTTCCTGAAACTCGGCTCGAACCGGAGAAAGGTCATGGATGGCTATCTCGGGATAGTAAAAGAGGCCCTGGGTATGGGGATTGTTCCCAGATGCCATTTTGAAGATATTACCAGGGCCGATATCTACGGCTTCTGCGTACCCTTTGCCCGGGAACTGATGAGGCTCGGTGAGGATGCAGGCACAGAGGTCAAGATACGGTTGTGCGATACTCTGGGATATGCCGTGTTTTTCCCCGGTGCTGCACTTCCGAGAGCTGTTGACAAGCTGGTTCGGGCCATGATCGATGATGCGGGCGTGCCGGGCCACCTCCTGGAATGGCACGGGCACAATGATTTTCATAAGGTACTCGCCAATGCCACAACCGCGTGGCTGTACGGGTGCAGCGGCGTGAACGGAGCAATCTTCGGGTTCGGCGAGCGGACCGGAAATACGCCGGTCGAGGCAATGGTATTCGAATACCTCTCTCTTCGCGGGCATGATGAAACCATCGATACCAAAGCCATTACCGAGATGGCTGAATTTGTAAATGCAGAGTTGAACTTTACCATACCGGCCAACTATCCCTTTGTAGGGGAAAACTTCAATGTAACCAGGGCGGGAATACATGCAGACGGTCTGCTGAAGAATGAGGAGATATATAATATCTTCGATACCAAGACCATCCTGAACAGACCTATCGAGATTGCAATAACCGATAAATCCGGAAAGGCCGGGATCGCCCACTGGATAAACAGACATTTCAAGATGGAAGGCCCTGATGAGATTGACAAACGCCATCCAGGGATATCACGCATCTACCAGCATGTCGTAAAGGAGTATGAAGAGGGCAGGACAACCTCCATGTCGGATGAAGAACTCGAAAAGCTCTCCATGCGCTTTATTCCTCAGATATTCCTGTCAGGATTCGATCTCATCAAGTACGAGGCCCGGGAATATGCCAGCCAGCTCATGGCCCAGCTTCTCGACAATGTAGATATCCGGAGCATGGCCCCGGGAAGGCAGGAGCCGGTCATTAACGAGTTTATCAAGGAATTTCCCTTCATCCAGTTCGCCTATGTTACAGACATGAAAGGGATAAAGATAACACAGAACATTACCCAGCCCGAATATAAAGGCCAGTTCATGCACAAGATGAAGGAGAATGAAGACTGTGCAGACAGGGACTGGTTCATCAAGACCATTGAAGACGGGAAGCTCCATGTAAGCGGTATCTGTACTTCCCGTATAACCCGCGCACTCATTATCACCGTGTCCGCACCGATTGTGGACGATGGTGACGAGATGGTCGGTGTTCTTGGCCTTGATATCCGGTTCGAGGACGTGGTCAAGGCTATCCAGAGCGTGTATGAATCCAGAGGCATGCGTATGAGCCCGAGGGATCTGCAGAAATATCAGCGCCTGCTGTGGGAAGAGCTGCATAGAAGTTCGCGGATAGATAAAATATAGTTAAGGAAGGTGAGATGATACAAGGTACAAAGATAGAATTTATTGATGGAAAGATCATTGTTCCGGATGATCCGATCATCCCGTTTATTGAAGGAGACGGTGTGGGACCTGATATCTGGAGCGCTGCACAGAAGGTGCTCGACGCTGCAGTCGAAAAGGCTTACGGCGGAGCAAAAAAGATTGTCTGGAAAGAGGTCCTTGCAGGGCAGAAGGCCTATGACGCCAAAGGGACTTATCTGCCCGATGAGACAATCGATGCATTCCGCACATATCTTGTGGGGATCAAGGGGCCACTCACCACACCGGTAGGGGGAGGGATACGATCGCTCAATGTTGCCCTGCGCCAGATCATGGATCTCTTTGCCTGCGTAAGACCTGTGCGGTACTACCAGGGGACACCTTCGCCGGTAAAAAGGCCTGATCTTGTTGATATCACGGTATTCAGGGAGAACACCGAGGATGTCTATGCCGGGATAGAATGGTCTGAAGGAAGCGCTGAGTCGCAGAAGGTGATATCCTTTCTCAATGAACAGCTCAAGACAAATATCCGCAGCGATTCGGGTATCGGTATAAAACCCATATCCATCACCGGGACAAAGCGTCTTGTGCGTATGGCCATGGAATATGCAATCAAGAATGACAAAAAGGTAGTCACCCTGGTCCACAAGGGCAATATCATGAAGTTCACCGAAGGTGCATTCCGGGACTGGGGCTACGAACTGGTAAGGGACGAGTTCGCCGATGTGGCCATAACCGAGGATGAGCTGTGGAAAGACTACAACGGCAAGCTGCCCGAAGGGAAGATCCTTGTCAATGACCGCATTGCAGATTCAATGTTCCAGCAGGTCCTTCTCAGGCCGTCCGAGTACGATGTCCTGGCAGTGCCGAATCTGATAGGCGATTTCATTTCCGATGCACTCGCAGCACAGGTAGGCGGCCTCGGTATAGCACCAGGGGCGAATATCGGGATCCCGGTGGCAGTATTTGAGGCAACTCATGGTACTGCTCCCAAGTATTCCGGCCAGGACAAGGTCAATCCGGGTTCACTGATCCTTTCAGGGGCCATGATGCTCGATCATCTCGGATGGAATGATGCCGCAGATCTTGTGAGAAAAGGCATTGAGCGTGCGATCAGGGATAAGCAGGTGACCTATGATCTGGAACGCCTCATGGAAGGCGCCACCCTGCTCAAGTGTTCACAGTTCGGCCAGGCCATCATCGACAGGATGTAAGAAGTGTGATCACGCCTTTTTTTTGGCAATCAGATAGCCGAAGGCAAGACCCAGAAGAAAGGTAAAACTGATCACGATCCATTTCGGTCCGGAAAAGATAGTCCAGATAAGGAACTGGAACGAGGTCTGCTCGAAGTTCTGAAGGATGAAAATAAACCCAAATGCCACGGCAAGGCCGATGATGATAATCTTTGAATTATCCTTAAGGTCTTCCAAACCCATTATAATCTCCACCTATTACTGTAGTCACGAAATATTGCATGGACAAGGCTTGTCTGTCAACCATCTTATACAGCATGCGTGAAAAGCAGCAAGTTTTCAGAAAAACCTCCTTGTTTCAGATCAACATCAGCGGATCTCCTTGTTGAAGGCCGAAATTGCTGCAACAGTGTCAATAGACATAAGGGTTATAATTTCCCCTTTCCATTTTGGTATGATTTAGGTAAAAAGGCTCTTTTCCCTGTTGGTTGAATAACACTGGAATATTTGAAATTGCAGTGTTAAGAAAGGGAAAATCGCAGAAGAAGGTGTTGTCATGGAACATGCTATAAACAGGGCAAAGCTCCTTGTTGAGGCGCTTCCCTATATCCGGCACTTCAGGGGCAAGAAGATCGTCATCAAATACGGCGGTCATGCCATGGTGGACCCGCAGCTCAAGAAGCTCTTTGCACAGCAGGTCATCCTGTTTCATTATATCGGCATCCAGGTGGTTGTCGTGCATGGAGGCGGTCCGCAGATCTCAACGGTACTGAATCAGATGGGGATCGAGTCGAGCTTTATCGACGGCAAGCGCGTCACGGATGCACGGACCATGGATGTCGTGGAGATGGTACTGGCAGGCGGGGTCAACAAGGAGATTGTAAACCTGATCAATACCGACGGGGGCAGGGCTGTAGGCCTGTCCGGAAAGGACGGAGGCCTTATCAGGGCACGAAAGCTCTATTATTCAAGGAAGGATGCACAGGGCAACAAATTTACCGATGTGGATATGGGGCATGTGGGTGAGGTAACCGAGATCAACACGGATATTATCGATGCAGTGGAAAAGGCCGGGTTTATCGCCGTAATAGCACCTTCCGGGGTCGGTGATGACGGGTTGACCTACAATATCAATGCAGACACCGTTGCCGCAGAGATCGCCCGGTCTCTCAAGGTGGAGAGGCTGATCATCCTCACAGATGAAAAAGGTGTGCTCGACAAAGACGGGAAGCTCATCTCGAGTATGAATACCGCGGATATCCCGGAGATGATATCATCGGGTATCGTTACCGGGGGGATGATCCCTAAGCTGGACTGCTGTATCAGGGCTCTTGAAGGCGGCGTAATCAAGGCCCATATCCTGGATGGAAGGACCCCGTACTCTATCCTTCTGGAACTGTTTACCGACTCCGGTATAGGAACACAGATCATAAAGGAGTAAATGACGTGAGTTATGTAATGGAAACGTATTCCCGGCTGCCGATCAAAATTGTCCGGGGAAATGGCTGCAGGGTCTGGGATGATACGGGCAGGGAATATCTGGACATGGTATCCGGCATCGCTGTGTGCAATCTCGGCCATGCACACCCTAAAGTAGTCGATGCCCTCACAGAGCAGGCAAAAGAGCTGTTTCACTGTTCGAATCTCTACCAGATTCCCCTGCAGGAGGAACTGGCCGGAATGATAGCACAGCACTCCTTTGATTCACGCGCCTTTTTCTGCAATTCAGGCGCAGAGGCCAATGAGGCCGCAATCAAGCTCTCCAGGCGGTATTGTAATACTATGGGGAAAAGAGGGGCTCATATCATTACGTTTGAAGGGTCTTTCCATGGCAGGACACTGGCAACCGTTGCCGCAACTGCCCAGGGAAAATTCAGAAAAGGGTTCGATCCGATCCCCGAAGGGTTCATTGCGGTCCCCTACGGAGACATAGAAGCGCTGGAAGCAGCCATTGATGACCGGGTCGGGGCATTAATGCTGGAGCCTATTCAGGGTGAAGGCGGGATCAATCTCCCTCCGAAAGGATACCTTAAGCAGGTAAGGCAGCTCTGCAGCAGGCACGCCATCCTCCTGATCCTCGACGAGATACAGACAGGAATGGGAAGGACCGGCAAGCTTTTCTGCTATATGCACGAAGATATGGAGCCGGATATCATGACACTGGCAAAGGCCCTCGGCAATGGGTTTCCAGTCGGGGCAATGGTGGCTAAACCGTATGTGGCAGAGGCATTTATACCCGGGTCCCATGCCTCGACCTTTGGCGGCAACCCGCTTGCAATGGCCTCGAGTATTGCTACATTGAAGGTGATGCTAGAGGAGAAGATTCCGGAGAGAACCGGGGAAATGGGCCTATATCTTATGGATGGCCTCATGCAGCTCAAAACATCGCATGCAGGCATTAAGGATGTCAGGGGCAGGGGGCTTATGGCCGGTATTGAATTTGACACGGATATTTCCTCTTTCAATGCAGACGGTCTTGATAAGGGCATCCTGCTGAATGTGATACAGTCTCGCATCCTGAGAATTGCCCCTGCTCTTGTGATCACGAAGCAGGAAATAGACGAGGCCCTTGCAGCCATAGATACCTTACTTACGGAAAAGGGGTTATGATGGAACACAGGGATTTCCTCTCCATTACGGATCTGTCTTTTAATGAGATAGAGAAGATATTTTCCAAGGCAAAAGAACACAAGTACTCCATGCCGGTCCAGAGTCTTTACGGTAAATCCGTGGTGCTTGTTTTCGAAAAGGCATCCACCAGGACCCGCATATCCTTTGAAGTCGGTATAGCCAGAATGGGAGGCCACCCTATCGTGCTGACTCCTGAAGGTACTCAGATGGCAAGGGGAGAGCCTTTAAAGGATACTGCCCGAATCCTCTCGGGATACTGTGACGGTATCGTAATGAGGACTTTCGGCCATATCCGGGTCGAAGAGATGGCTCATTTTGCCTCTGTCCCTGTAATAAACGCCCTGACCGATCTCCTCCATCCCTGCCAGGTACTTGCAGACTGTTTTACCTTAAGCCAGCGTTTCGGCGAACTTGCAGGAAAGAAGATCGCCTGGATCGGAGACGGCAACAATATGGCCAATTCATGGATAAATGCGGCTGCAGTGCTCGGATTTGAACTGGCGCTTGCATGCCCGGAGGGCTATGATCCTGATCAGGGAATAATGGATTCCGCGCTGGAGCTCGGGGCGCAAATCAGCGTTACCAGAGATCCTGCAGCAGCTGCAGCCGGTGCTATAGCCGTAAACACGGATGTCTGGGCAAGCATGGGGCAGGAAGACGAGGCTGATGGACGAAGGAAGGAGTTTTCCGGCTTTCAGGTAAACGGAAAGATCATGGAACATGCTGTTCCGGAAGCGGTTTTCATGCACTGCCTGCCGGCTCACCGGGAGGAAGAGGTAACCGAAGATGTCCTCGAAGGGCCGCAGTCCATCGTATGGGAACAGGCGCAGAACAGGCTTTATGTACAGGAAGCCATTGTAGACTTTTTACTAAGACAATAGAGGTGAGACAATCATGAGTGCAAAAAAAGTAGTATTGGCTTATTCGGGAGGCCTGGATACCTCGGTAATCCTCAAATGGCTGCAGGATGAATTCGGTTACGAGGTCATCTGCTATGCCGCAGATGTAGGCCAGGCAGAGGAACTGGACGGTCTGGAGGAAAAGGCCATGAAGACCGGCGCATCGAAGATCTACATCGATGACGTGAGGGAGGAATTTGTACGCGACTATGTATTCCCTGCTTACCGGGCCGATGTGGCGTATGAAGGAACCTATCTTCTGGGTACCTCGCTGGCGAGGCCGCTCATTGCCAAGAAACTCATAGAGATAGCCCGCAATGAGGGTGCCGAGGCCGTAGCACACGGCGCAACAGGCAAAGGCAACGACCAGGTCCGCTTCGAGCTGACATTCTGGGCGCTGAATCCTGCCATCAAGGTGATCGCTCCCTGGAAGATGGATGAGTGGAAACTTACCTCGCGTGAGAAGATGATTGATTATGCAGCAGCCCATGGTATCCCCGTACCGGTCAGCAAAGCGAAACCCTACAGCATGGACAGAAACCTGCTGCATATCAGTTTCGAGGGCGGGATACTCGAAGATCTCTGGAACGAGCCCAAAGAGGATATGTTCGTTCTTTCATGCTCGCCGGAAAAGGCCCCGGATGAGCCGACCAGTGTGGTTGTCTCCTTCAGGGACGGTGATGCGACAGCGATCGACGGCCAGGAGATGTCGCCGGCCGAACTGCTGGCAAGGCTCAATGTTCTGGGCGGTAAAAACGGCATCGGCAGGGTCGATATCGTGGAGAACCGCTATGTAGGTATGAAATCAAGGGGTGTGTACGAAACACCTGGAGGCACGATCCTGAAGACTGCGCACAGGGGGATCGAACAGATCACTATGGACAGGGAACTCATGCACTTGAGAGACGAGCTTATGCCGCGTTATGCAACACTCATCTATAACGGATACTGGTTTGCCCCGGAACGCGTTGCCCTGCAGAAATTCATCGACGAGTCCCAGAAAGGGGTTACAGGCGAAGTGAGGCTGAAGCTCTACAAGGGCAACTGCAGTATTACCGGACGAAGAGCCCCTGCCTCGCTGTACAATCCGCAGATTGCAACCTTTGAAGAGGACGAGGTATACGATCAGAAGGACGCTGCAGGGTTTATCCGGCTCAACGCCCTGCGGCTCAAGATGCGAAAACAGATGGTGCCATGAAAGACAAACCGTGGTCAGGAAGGTTCAAACAGGAGACAGACTCCCGTGTAGAACGCTTCAGTGAGTCTGTCTCTCTGGATAAGAGGCTCTACCGGCAGGACATAGACGGCAGTATTGCCCATGCGCAGATGCTGTGCAAGAAACGAATCCTCTCTGATGAAGAGGCCGAGGCCATAATCACGGGCCTTAACGGGATCAGAAAGGATATCGACGAGGGCATATTCTCGTTTAATCCGGCACTCGAAGACGTGCACATGAACATTGAAGCAGAGCTGTCCAGAAGGATAGGGGAGGCGGGCAAGAAACTGCATACGGCGCGCAGCCGCAACGATCAGGTGGCTACCGACTTCAGGATGTATGTGCGGGGTTGCCTGGCCGAAATTCAAAGAGCGCTGAAAGAGATCATGGAGACCCTGATAGAACAGGCAGACAGGCATGTCGACACCATTATGCCCGGTATGACACATCTTCAGCATGCACAGCCGGTTTCTTTCGCCCATCACCTGCTGGCCTATTTCGAGATGTTCCTGAGGGATTACAGCCGGGCCCGGGATACGGCAAAAAGGCTCAATGAATCGCCGCTTGGAAGCGCTGCGCTTGCAGGCACGCCCCATGCGATCGACCGGGAAATGACCGCTTCCGCCCTTGGCTTTGACAGACCCTGCAGGAATTCCATGGATGCTGTAAGCGATCGGGATTTTGCCATTGAGGCTGCCTTTGATGCCTCGACCATCATGATGCACCTGAGCAGGATGGCTGAAGAGATCATCATATGGAATTCAAGCCAGTTTTCCTTTGTCGAGCTTGAAGATGCATTCTGTACAGGCAGTTCCATCATGCCCCAGAAAAAAAATCCTGATGTAGCTGAGCTTGTACGGGGCAAGGTTGGAGGTGTTTACGGGAATCTTATTGCGCTGCTGACCATGATGAAATCCCTGCCGCTCGCGTATAATCGAGATATGCAGGAAGACAAGCTTCCAGTGATTGCAAGCATGGACACGGTTCTGTCCTGCCTGGAGGTCATGAACGGGCTTATCGGTGCCCTGAAGGTAAACAACGATGCCTTGGGAGCCTCGCTGAGCAAAGGGTTCATAACAGCAACCGATGTTGCGGATTATCTTGCGGAAAAAGGTCTTCCTTTTCGGGATGCACACCATATTACAGGTGAAATGGTTTCATTGCTTATCCGACAGGGCAGGACCCTGAGCGATCTTTCTCTGGATGAGTTCAGATCATTTTCCGACATGTTTGATGAAGATATCCTTTCAGCAATATCTCCGCTTCAATCTGTGGACAGGCGTAAGAGTTTCGGCGGTACTGCGCGGGAGAATGTGAGAAAAGCCCTGGCAGACGCAAGGGAAAGGCTGGAGAGCCTTGAGAAAAACTGTTAGAGCCCTTGTTTTTTGGGGATGCATGGTCCTTCTTTGCATGGGATGCGGCCGGAAACTGCCGCCCATGCCCCCGGGAATGCCGGATCCGGTGGAGATCGTATCTGCCGGGTTTGATGAAGACAGGGTAATAGTAAAGGCCAGGTGCAGCATTACGGGCGGTGAAGTGAGCCTTTTAGGCAAGGCAAAGGGGATCTGCCCTGCGTGCACGGACGATCTGAAGGAAAAGGATGTCCTGTCGAGTGTCGAACCCGGGGAGGTTGTACTGATGGATATTTCGCCGGATTCCCCGTACATGGTTTACCGTGTAGCCTATAAAAAGGATACAACTGTATGGATGACACCGGTGACAATAGTAGTCAAGTAACTGTAAAAGATACAGGAGAGAAGAGAATATGCATGATTTTGAATACAGACAGGGAAACCTCCATTGTGCAGAGGTGCCCCTGAAGCAGATTGCCGATAAGATAGGAACACCTTTTTACTGCTACAGCCTGCCCACGCTCAAGCGACATGTGCGCGCCTTTGAAGATCCGCTGACAGGGGTCGACCACCAGACATGTTTTGCCATGAAGGCAAATTCGAGCTTGGCCATTCTTGCATTCATGGCCAGGCAGGGCCTTGGTGCGGATGTGGTATCAGGAGGAGAGCTGTACCGGGCGATCAAGGCCGGCATCCCTGGAAACAAGATCGTATACTCAGGTGTGGGCAAGACCACTGAAGAAATCGATATGGCAATACATGCAGGCATCATGATGTTCAACATAGAAAGTGAACAGGAGCTGGAGGTAATCAATGCACGGGCAGGGGAACTGGGGAAAAAGGCGCCTATTTCGATAAGGGTTAACCCCGACGTTGACCCGAAGACCCATCCCTATATCTCTACCGGCATGAAGAACAACAAGTTCGGGATCGATATCGAGGGCTCCATGGCCCAGTACCTGCGCGCAAAGGATATGGAAAACATCGAGATCGTGGGCATAGACTGTCATATAGGCAGCCAGCTTACCGATGTGAGCCCGTTCATCGACGCGGCGGGGAGGCTCAAGGTCCTGATAGCGAATCTGGCCGGGCATGGGGTGGAGTTCCGGTATCTGGATCTTGGCGGCGGCCTGGGTATAACCTATCTAGATGAACAACCACCTAATCCGAAAGATTACTGCGCAGCCATCCTCGATGCAGTAGGTTCTCTTGGTCTCAAGCTCATATTCGAGCCTGGCAGGGTTATCGTTGGAAACACGGGGATTCTCGTCACCGAAGTACTGTATCGCAAGGAGACCGTTAACAAGACCTTCATCATAGTGGATGCAGGCATGAACGATCTCTTAAGACCTGCTCTCTATGGCGCTTATCATGATATTAAACCCCTGAAACAAAAAAGCGGTGATATGTCTAAGGCCGATGTGGTTGGCCCTATCTGCGAATCGAGTGATTTCCTGGCCAAGGACAGGGATCTGCCGAGACTTGAAAGGGGAGACATGGTCGCGGTTATGAGTGCGGGGGCATATGGGTATACAATGGCGTCCAATTATAATTCGCGGCCAAAACCTCCTGAGGTTTTGGTGGATGGATCAAGATATTATGTGGTATCTAACAGACAGTCATACGAAGACCTCATATTCGGAGAGACCATTCCGGATATATTTGGATAAATCAGGAGGCAGATGATGTTTTCAGGCGCAATTACAGCAATCGTAACCCCTTTTCGTGATGGAAATATTGATGAAAAGGCCTTTCGGGACCTTATCAACTTCCAGATCAATGGCGGTATTTCCGGGATAGTACCATGCGGGACAACAGGAGAATCAGCCACCTTGTCCCACAAAGAGCATGAGCGGGTGATTGATATCTGTGTTGACGAGGTGGGAGGAAGGATTCCTGTCATAGCGGGTACCGGCTCAAACTCCACTGACGAGGCGATAAGGCTCACCAGGCACGCCAAGGAGGCCGGCGCGGATGCTGCGCTGCTGATCACACCCTATTACAACAAGCCCACCCAGAAGGGCCTTTATGAACACTATGCAGCTGTTGCCGCCGCATGCGATATCCCGCAGATCCTCTATAATGTTCCGGGAAGGACCGGGGTGAATATGAGTGAGAAAACCGTCACCTCACTGGCAAAGATCGACACAATAGTCGGGATAAAAGAGGCAAGCGGCGATCTCGTGAAGTGCTCCTATATTGTACGTGACACCGATGACGACTTCTGCCTTCTCTCCGGAGAGGATGCCCTGAACCTGCCGATACTATGTGTGGGAGGTACAGGGGCTATTTCCGTAACAGCCAATATCCTGCCGGATAAGGTGTCTGCAATGATTGCAGCGTGGCTGGGAGGCGATGTATCTGCTGCACAGAATATCCACTTTGAACTCCTCGAGGTCAATGAGGTCATGTTTGTAGAGACCAACCCCATACCGGTAAAAACAGCACTTTCCATGATGGGAAAGATTAATGAAGAGTTCAAGCTTCCGCTATGCGAAATTACGGATGCAAACAGGGAAAAGCTCTCTTTGGTACTGAAAAAGTACGGATGCATATAGGATATTGTTCCTCATCAATGGAGGTTTAGACGATGATTCATGCAGGCGTTGTGGGCATTGCAGGCAGAATGGGAACTCTGATAGCTCAGGGGATTGCCGATGCCGATGATATGGTGCTGGCCGGGGCCCTTGAGGCTCAGGGGCACCCCATGCTCGGCAAGTACGCAGGTACGGTTATCGGGAGGGATCTGAAGGATGTAGTGATATCCTCCGATTTTGCAGATGCTTTTGCATCCTGCGATGTCATTGTTGATTTCACCATGCCTGCGGTAACAGTAGAGACAGCCCGCTATGCACAGGGTAAGGCAAAGCAGCTGGTAATAGGTACGACCGGATTTGACGAAGATCAGCTCTTGGTGATACGCCGTTGCGCCGATACTGTTCCTGTTGTTATATCTCCCAACATGAGTATCGGCGTGAACGTTATGTTCAAGGTTGCCTCTATCCTTACACAGCTTCTTGGTGAAGACTATGATGTCGAGATCTTTGAGGCACACCACAGGCTAAAAAAGGATGCCCCGTCCGGAACTGCCCTGGGACTGGCCCGCTCCATTGCTGAAGCGAAAGGGGTTAAGCTGGACGAGCATGCCTGCTATGAACGCCACGGAATAATCGGGGCGCGCCCCGATGGCGAGATCGGCATACAGACGCTTCGGGCAGGTGATATTGTGGGTGATCACACAGTACTTTTTGCCGGAAACAACGAGCGCATCGAGTTGAAACACCAGGCCCACTCAAGACAGAATTTCGCCGGGGGGGCACTGAGGGCGGTGCGCTGGCTCAACGGCAGAAAACCTGGTTTATACTCCATGATAGACGTTTTGGGGTTGTAAGATGAAGATCGGCAGGGCTTTCACCACTGATGGACCTGTTGTCAGATTTGTAACCAGGGATGGAAAAGAATTTTTCCGTTGCGATCCCGAGACCTTTGAACCGCTGGGGCCGCTTCAGATAACACGGCTTCTTCCCCCTGTGCTTCCGGGCAAGATAGTTGCGGTTGGGCTTAACTACCGGGACCATGCCGAAGAACTCGGCCTTGAACTTCCCAAAGAACCTATCCTGTTCATGAAACCCGCAGCAAGCGTAATCGGACCCCTGGATGATATCATATATCCCCCACAGTCAAAGAGGGTGGATTATGAAGCCGAGCTTGCCGTTGTCATTTCCAAGGACTGCAAGGATGTAAAAGCCTCGGATGCGAGGGATTTCATTCTCGGGTATACCTGCCTGAACGATGTAACTGCACGGGATCTCCAGGTTACTGACGGACAATGGACCCGGGCCAAGTCGTTCGATACCTTTGCCCCCATAGGTCCGTGGATAGCAACCGGTATAGATGACCCGCACTGCCTTGGTATAACCGCATCTCTCAATGGTGAACAGAAACAGTCCTCTTCCACGGCAAATCTGATCTTTTCGGTTTTTGAACTGATAGAGTTCATATCAGGCATCATGACCCTGAACGCTCTCGATGTTATTGCAACCGGAACACCCTCGGGGATCGGGCCCATGAATCCGGGTGACACTATCGAGATCGCTATTGAAGAGATCGGAATGTTGAAAAACAAGGTCAGGTGATGAGAGGATACCTCTCTCTCGGGTCCAATCTCGGAGACAGGTCAGCTTATCTTCTTCGGGCACTTGATGCATTGACCGCATGCGGAGTCCGGATCATTCATATGTCTGGTGTATACGAGACTCGTCCTTTCGAGGTACCCCATGACCAGAGGAACTACTATAATATGGCAGTGTTCATTGAAACGGATCTGTCACCTCATGATCTTCTCAGGCTATGCAATACTGTGGAGGATGATCTCGGCAGAGAAAGACCCTATGTGAACTCTCCTAGAAGCATAGATATCGATATCCTTTTGCTCGAGGGGATTACAGTATCGACTGATGACCTGAAGGTCCCGCATCCGCAGCTGGAAAAGAGGGCCTTTGTCCTTTTCCCTCTTGCTGAAATTGCCCCTGATATTGTTTTGCCTTCAGGCAGACCTATATTAAAAGTAAAGAAAGCCTTACGTGATGACGAGGTAGTGAAAACGTGGATATTGAATCATGGATAAGGTCGAAGGGAAAAAACCTACAATCCTGATCGCGGATGATAACCGTGATGTTAACGAGGTAGTAAAAAGCACCTTGTGTGAATACGGCTATGACGTGATCCAGGCATACAATGGCCGGGAGGCAATCGATGCCTTTTCAAAACACAGGCCTGACCTTGTTTTCCTCGATTACCGAATGCCGGAGATGGACGGAATCGACTCTCTTGTGGAAATAAAAAAAATAGATGAAAATGCAACGGTAGTCTTTATTACTGGAGAGGGATCGGAGGATGTCGCGGTAAAGGCTATGAAGGCCGGTGCAAACGACTATATAACAAAACCCATATCACTTACCGAACTGGTACACATAACCGGGAAACTCATAAAAGAACATGAAATCCTTCTGGAGAATATCCGCCTCAAAACCAGGGGAGATGCATATAAGGATTATCTGGTGACCATAGCCCATACAATGGGTGAAGCTGTCATTACCATCGACAGCAGAGGCACGATCCAGTTCATGAATGCCATGGCAAGAAAATTCTGGGGCAATCTTGAAGAGATGAAGAACAAGCCGGTCGATGTCATTATTCCTGATCCCACCCTCGACATCTTTGCCGATATAAAACAGGCCTTTTCAGAGGGTACTGATAATTTTCAGAATGAATATGCTTTCCGCAAAGTGGATGGAACTATCTTTTCCGGCTTGCTGACAGCCTCTGCATTGAGAAGTGAAAAATATGCCGGAGGCATCGTTCTTGTCGTAAGGGACCTGACAGACATTGAGATGATGAGAAGACAGATTATAAATGCAGAAAAACTCGCATCGCTCGGTAAGGTTGTAGAAGGGGTAGCACACGAGATCAGAAATTCCCTGACATCTCTGGGCGGTTTTTCCAGAAGGCTCAGCAAATCTGTCGGGCCGGAGTCGACGCAACAGGTATATGTGGATTACATAATAGAAGATGTAAAGCGGCTGGAATCAATGATCATGGATATAGAGGAGTATGTTAACTACACCAAGATCCACAGACCCAATTTCCAGGTAACGAAGATTGAAGACATCATTGATGAAGCCCTGATCAAGACATTCGGCTCCGGCAAGTTCACAGGCGTTGCCTATGAAGTGAGCGTGCCCGAGGATCTTGACGAGATCGAGGCCGATCACAACTACCTTGTGGAGGCTTTCTGGCACCTGTTCGTCAATGCATGTGAATCCATGCAGGGCAAAGGAAGTATGGAGATAAATGTGAGCCTCCATCCGCATTATCTGATTGTTGATGTCAATGATTCGGGTAAAGGCATACCGAACGAAGACATAAAAGACATCTTCAATCCATTCTATACCTCCAAAGTCCGCGGGGCAGGCCTTGGTCTTTCAAAGGTCTATATGATTATTGAAGAGCATGGGGGCTTTATAACAGTACAAAGCTCGGTGGGAAAGGGTACGAGAATACGGGTTTTTCTTGCCCGCAGGCGTGTTGTCAAGACTCTTCCACCGCAGAATTCACAGATTGGGGGCGGTTCCTGGTCGAAGGACTGAACAAGCCGCACATAACATTGAATAAAAATGGTAATATGACGATAAGGGTGATATGGGGCATGTCTGTCGAGAACACGAGCGCATTTTTTCGTGCAAAAAAATCGTAATATTCCTGTGTCTTGTTATCCTGACTGTTTTTCTTGCATCGCCTGCCCAGGCAGATATTTTTATGAAGCGTCAACCCAACGGGACACTGTCTTTCAGCGATTGTCCCATCGGGGGAAACTGGGATATCTACTACCAGGAAAAAAAGCGGGCTGGTGTCCCGGTTCTAAAGAAAGACAGCCTTGAAAGGATAATTACCGACATCGCTCTGGAACAGGGCATGGATCCGAAGATCATAAAGAGTATTGTTCAGGTGGAATCGGCATACAATACCAGGGCAATGTCTTCAAAAGGGGCAATAGGCCTTATGCAGCTCATGCCGCAAACCGCGTCTGCCATGGGGGTCGGCAACCCATGGGACCCTGTGGAAAATATCAAAGGAGGGACAAGATATTTCTCCCGCCTTCTCTCCAGGTACCATGGGGATCTGACAAAGGCCCTTGCTGCATATAATGCCGGGCCAACGGTTGTAGACACATATGAGGGAATTCCTCCCTACCAAGAAACAAAAGAGTATGTTAAAAGTGTTCTTGCAATTATCAATGGAGGGAGGAAATGATCCGGAATGAATCTGGCAAATGCATTGACCATTTCGCGTATTATTTCGGTACCGGTCATTGTCATACTGCTGCTTTTTGACAGCCTCATACCATCCATCATAGCAGCTGCACTGTTCACTGCAGCAACGATCACCGATTATCTAGACGGGTACTTTGCCAGGAAGTATCAGATGGAGTCAGATCTGGGTAAGCTACTCGATCCTCTTGCAGACAAGCTGCTTATCGCTTCGGTCCTGATAATGCTTATCCCCCTTGGGAGGGTGCCGGCCTGGATAGCAGCCATCATTATCGGCAGAGAACTTGCAGTTACGGGGCTAAGAAGCATTGCATCGGAAAAACATATCATCATCGCTGCAAACTGGCTTGGAAAATATAAAACAGCATTTCAATGTACAGCAATCATTCCCCTGCTTATCCATTATCCTGTATTTGATATACAGTTTCAGCTTGCTGGTGAATTCTTCCTCTGGATTGCTTTGTTTTTCACTCTCTGGTCAGGATTTGATTATATTTACAGCTATATCAGGCAGACGATATCGTGATAAAGACGTATGATCCTGCGTCGTGTATCATACGGTTTCTAGGTGCTGCGCTCTTCGGGGTATTTGTCGATATCGTCATTGCTTTTCTCTACGGCCTGATTGTCATGATGGGCTATGTCCCAAGTCTTTCCGGTCTCCTGTATATTCTGCTTGCGGTTCCCCTTGTCTGGGGAGTATTGGGCATCTTCTTCTTCACCGAGATGCTCGATCTTACCAAGGACATCCTCAAAAGGTTTTTCAGGCTGTAGTGCAAGTCCGGAAAGGTTTTACCGTCAGTCAGGCACCATTTGTTCAAATAGTCTGTATGGATGGACACATATAAAGACCTTTGTTTTATCGAAGTATAAGATCCATTATGCTCAGTTGGATGAAGCCTGCTGCAGGATGGTGATACGACTTCCACAGTGTGAGCAGGTGAGTCTCCTGCCGGAAAAGCTTGGGGAGAGCTCATGCGAACAACCACAGTGATTGCAGGTGAATGTCTGCCATTTTCCAGGCAGCAGACTGACTGTCTGTTTTCGGGAAGAAGGGAGATCAATGCCCATGTTTTGGCCGGGATCTTCAAGCATGACATTTTTTCCGTCCAGAGCTGTGCTTGCTGTGAGAATCGATCTGAGATTTTTGTTGTCAGTTTCTGGAATGTCATGAATGCGTCTGCAGCGGGGGCATCTGATCTGATTGCCGGTATATTGCGGTGGAAGTTTGATCCGAACTCCGCACGGGCATGAGACAAACACGAAATTGTTCATAGCCCTGATAATGTCTCCTGCCTTTCTCCTGGATACCCCGTGGGATAGTTCAGTGCCGGAGGATGCCTTGGATGCCTGACGGATTTCGATCCTGCCGGTATCCGTAATGTCGGATGCCCTCAGCAGGGAAGTTCGGGTGTTGGTAACTTGTATGTATGCCTTCATGTAATCAATATAACCGGCGCCGGCACTCATGGCGCGCAGAATTCGGATCCTTTCGCTCAAGGGTGGGTGGGTTGCAAAGGCATTTCCGCCAAGATGCTGTTTATAAGGATTTGCGATATAAAAAGGGGCTGTTGCCGATGGTGCGAAGTTAAGCGTTGCAGTAGATTTGAGGATCTTTTCCAGGGCAGAGGCCAATCCCTCGGGATAACGCGTAAGACGGGCGCTTGTTGCATCAGCGAGGTATTCACGTTTTCTAGAGATAGAGAAGTACAGGATTCTTGCAAGAATAGGCCCCACTATAGCCAGGAACACAGAGGCGACAAGGACAATGATACCAGCGCCTCCTGCACCTGAAATCCGTGATCGTGATCCGAAGCGGATGGTGGGAGAATACTTGAAAGATCGTAGAAACATATCCGAAATCAGAAGGATCGAACCGAGCATGGTGGCTGCAACGGTCATATACATGACATCCCGGTTGAGTATGTGGCCTACTTCATGCGCAACAACCCCCTGAAGCTCATCCCGGCTGCATGCGGCAAGCAGGCCTGCGGTTACGCAGATAGAGCATTTTTCGGGGGATTTACCCACTGCAAAGGCATTTGGAGCAGTATCTTCGACAATATAGATTTCGGGCATCTTCGGCAGGGAGGATGCAATCTTCATCTCCTCGACGATATTATAAAGCTGAGGCCATTTATCACGGTGAACACGTTTTGCATTTGAGATGCTCAAGATGACCCTGTCCGATCCGTACAGGCTTACCATGAGCATGACAAACCAGATAAATGCAGCAGCAGCCAGACCGGCAAGCCCTGCCATGGGTCTGTTATAAACGGCTACGGCCATGCCCACTGCATATCCGGTTCCCAGCAGGAAAACACCCATCAGAAAGATGAGAGCATATGTTTTACGTTTATTTGCAGCAATGACTGACCAGAACATCTCTTCAGCCGAAATTTACCTTGGGAACGGCACGGTCGCCAGGAACCTCGAGTTCGAAAAATTCTCCCTGGGTAAAATTGAACATGCCTGCAACGATATTTGACGGAAACATCTGCACCTTGTTGTTCAGAAACAGCACTGAATCGTTGTATGCCTGGCGGGCGAAAGCTATCCTGTTTTCTGTTGAGGCAAGCTCTTCGTGAACCGCAAGAAAATTCTGGTTTGCCTTTAGTTCCGGATAATTCTCAACTATTGCCATAAACCGGGACAAGGCCTCGGAAAGCATTGTCTCTGCCTGAGATATCGCCGGGATTGTTTTTGCCCCTGCTGCCTTGGCCCTTGCCTGGGTTACCGCCTCGAAGGTCTGGCGTTCATGCCCCATATATCCCTTTGCAGTCTCGACCAGGTTGGGGATAAGGTCATGCCTGCGCTTGAGCTGAACCTCTATCTGGGACCATGCATTCTCTATCTGATTTCTCAGCGCAACAAGAGAGTTATATGCAATCACCAGATAAATGCCTGCAAGAATAACGATACCTGCGACAACGATAAAGAAAATGGTTCCGGACGACATAGGCTATTCCCCTCCTTCAATCTGATCATCGACCCCGGGAAAAAACTCATCGAGCAATTGTACGAGGCGGCTGGATCGTTTTTCATCCCGGCCGGTAGATATAAACTTATTCAGCTCTCCCCTGTCAAACCAGATCCCGTGGGAAGGGCACTGATCGAGCAGGATATCCTTTGTAGGGCCTAAATGGATCTTTTTCATAGATCTTGTGCATATCGGACAGGCTCGCCCCTTTCCTTTAACCCCGACTGCAGCCATGGGTTCGAGATACTCGTCACCGTCCTCCTCTGCAATCAGGTATTCCAGCTCGCCTATATCCAGCCAGATACCCTTGCATTCCATGCAATAATCGATTTCAATGCCTGCAAATTCAAGGCTGATCAGCATAATGGAACACAAAGGACATTTCATGTACCGGAGTATATCACCTAAGATTTATTACTAACCACAAGAATCTGCAGTTTCAGATAGGAGACATCAAAGGAGCAGCCATCGCAGGTTTCTCTTCATGCTGTTGTCTCGTCTGAAGGCATTCATGCTGAACAGATCCGGCAATGGTTGTTCTCCCCTGTGATCATCTCTAACTTTGGTACCGGTGTTTATTGTGAGCGCATCCTATTACGGATTCCTGCCAGTCCCATAAGGCCTGCACCTAAAAGCATCAGGGTTGCAGGTTCGGCTACAGGTGAAGTATTTGGATACGCTCCGGGATCGGGATCATAGGATATGTCATCCAGGATGAAGTGATTGAAAGATGTCGAAATAAACCTGACCATGTCAACATTTTCCCAGGAGACATTGATCCAGTCGCTGTCACCGCCGTAAAGGCTCGCTGATGTATACATCAATATCCCGTCCTGATAACCCTCCCAGTACATCTCTTGATCATAATCGCTGGAAGCAACCCAGGAGCCATAGAAACTTACCTCTTCGCCGAAGTCGATCCATCCGCCATAATTGTGTGTGTAAATACGTATATTTCCGGAGCTTGGGTTGTATGGTGGCTGAGAAAAACCGTAGTAATTCCAGTTGCTGTCCCAGGTTAATCCTGCATAGTGTTCGGGCAAGCTTCCGTAAGATGATAAATCTTCGAAATCAAGGGTAATAAGAGCTGCAGTGACAACGCTTGAAGCACCGGCAAGGATTAAAGACATAAGTGTAATGACAAATATTTTGTGAAATCTTTTCATACTAACCTCCTCATTCAATTACATGCAGAAAAATCAGCAAGATATGTGCCAGATAGAAATATCCAATAATGTCTTAAAATTATAAATTTATATTTAAAATTAAGGTGTTTAGCTGTAAAAAAAATCAACACCGTAATCGGCCGGGTTATTTAAAACAGGGACATTATTTTTTAGATAAGTAACTGTAATTACATGATGGTATAGATTTGGTCACGGGCACAGCCGGAATGGAATACAGGTGTAATATATTCCAACATGTCCTTGCTGGATAGAGGCCCGGGTCGAATGTGCAACCCTAAATCTTGTTGCTCGTGCTCACCCCTAAATGCATATAGAGCGGACAGTAGCCGGATGCTGCACTGGAGAGCAGGGCACCGCTTGTTATCAGGGCTAGTGCGGTTAGAAAACCGGCTTTACCGCTCTTTACCAGGACAATGAGGACAGCAAGGGCAACCACGAATCTGCTGAGCCTGTCGAGCACTCCTACATTCTGTTCCATGTCATACCTCCGATGTCATAATGGGTCATATATTCAGATAAAATACCGTTCTTTGTCAACCAGGATTCGTTATTGGTCATGTATTGAGAAAATCCAGGACGGTTGTAGATGCGTCGAGTCTGCAACAGGTTTCAAGGTCCACAACCGAGTGCTGTATGTCGTTGCAAAAGGTTGAAATAAAGCTCTCAATGAGATCTCTGCGGACTACAATAAGGCTTTTATGCCCGTATCTTTTCAGGTGTTCGAAGATAGGATAGTGTCCCCTCCGGTCCATTTCGAGCAGGCCGAACTCGTCGAATACAAAGGGCAGATCTTGTGAAATCTTGTGAAAATGCATGTTCACGTGGGAAAACACATCAGGATAGAAGTAAAAACGGGAAGTGCTTGATTCGGTGGATATCGGGGTGGTTGTCGCCATGGGGAGGCTTTTCTGCTCCGGAAGCAGAAGAAGATCGATCCCGATGATGTCAGTGCCCGAGAATTTCTTGACGCTTAGAAAACCCTGTGCATGGACTTTATGGTCTGCAATCAGGCCTTTGAGAAACAGCGTTTTACCGCAACCCTTGTTTCCGGTAAAGATGAGCATCATCATGTCAACCTATTTCTCCAGCGCGATTTCTATGGGATATGTTCCGTAAAAACGGGTATAAAATCCCCTGGCTTCGGCATTCATATCAAAGCTTATCTGTTCGGGGTAGAGAGTGTTTGCAAGCCACATGATCCCGAGGATGGATTCAGGGGATGGAAGATCCCAGGAATCGATGTACGATGGAAAGGTAAAAATCTGCCTGTTTTGCACTGCATCGATAAGGCCGAGTCCTTTATCGGATAGGATCTCTTCAGGCAGGCCGGGACTGTAATAAGGGATCGTAACCATGACTTGAGGGTTCCATGCAGCCAGGTGTTCCCGGTTGACGCTTGCCCAGCCCCCTTTAAGATCATGGGAGACATTGATCCCGCCTGCGAGGCGGATGATGTGGTCCTGATAGAAGTCGCCTCCCACGGTTGTCAGTAGCCGTGCCCCGACAATGTATACCCTCTTCTTTTCCTTTATACCTGCTGTTTGTGCCTTGATATAATCCATCTTTTCCTGGTAGAAGGTGCTTATGGCCTCGGCCCTTTCTGTTCTGCCCAGGACCTCGGCGATC
Source organism: Deltaproteobacteria bacterium (assembly GCA_016934135.1). GTDB lineage: Bacteria > Desulfobacterota > Desulfomonilia > UBA1062 > UBA1062 > DSAD01. Next base: position 50,532 of record JAFGTK010000061.1, read on the forward strand.
AGGCCAAGTCCACGGATCATGGTATCCGGATTTTCCACAATTATGCAGAATACCGCGATGCCGGTCTTTTCAAGGTTCTCCACCAGGGGCCCGGGTGAGGTGAAGACGATGTCCGGGCTCATGGAAAGGATCTCTTCAACACTTGAGTGGCGGTCGGCTATCCCTGCCTTTTCCAGATTGGGAAAGAGCAGAGCCGCCACCGGAGACGGCCTTGTTGAGATACCCACGAGTTTATCTTCCATGCCCAGTGCAAGGATCATTTTCGTTGCGATCCGGTAAGGCGAAACAATGCGATCGATCTTATCGGGAACGTGTATTGTCCGGCCTGTCATATCAACAACCTCTCCAGCATTGGCTGCACAAACAGATATGAGGCCCATGGCAAGCACGATTGTCAAAAGCATGGGAATTCTTTTCATTGGATCACCTCCAGTGTGCCATAGTGATGCAGGGCCGAGCAGTGGCATTCCACACTGACATGGGCAGGAAAGGCGCTGTGGGTGAGAATGCTCCTGTTGCCGATGCTTACTGCCACCTTCCCCGCATCCATTATGTCATGAGTCAGGCATGATTTCAGGTAGGGGGAATGACGTGTAAAAGGGTTGATCCTGGGAGAGTTCATCCAGTGGGGATAAGCGAAGAAATGCGGGCATATCGGCTCGCCTGTGGATAGAACCATGTACTGGTGAAGAGACGAGGCATACTTCAAGGGACCTGAAGAGTTCGATATACTGGTAAATTCGAAGGGGAATACCTGTGTTCCCACGCCGTCGAGTATGATGAGAAGAGTTTTATTCCCTGAAAGAACCGTTTCTGACACGGCTTTCCTGATCCCGGTAATGTGTTCGGGTACGGGTATGGTGGAATACACCGGCAGGTTTACATCCAGGGAGTCGGTACGGTAAGAGAAACGGCTGATGGAGGACAGAGCGAGGAAACGGTAACCCTGCTCCGGGATTAAGAAGTATTCGCCATAGATGTCCGGATCAAATCGGTACCCGATCATATCGCCGAGATCTTCTCTTGTATAGATCTTATCGATGCCATCAAGGTTTTTCAGCCTCTCCACATCCCTTCTGCTTGACTTGTACAGGCATGCGATGCCTTCATCGGCCGATGCAATACCTTCGATCTCTTTCTCCAGGTTGATGATGCCAGTTGAAGGTATCATGTCTCCGAGCCCCACCACCAGGTATTCATATCCTGTCTGTTCGATCAGCCTGAGCACTTCTTTTCCTGCTGTATCGACGAAATGACGATAAGTCTCCGGGTCCTCGCGGTGCCTGCCTACAAAGGAAGACTGGGAATAGGTGATCACGGCTAGATCAGGATGCAGTTCCTTGATGAAAGAACAAGCCATATCAGTTACCCAGGCGTCCGAGGTCTCTTTCATGTCACCCGGATACGGTATCCTCGTGATGGTCTCTGCAAGCGGCGGTTCCATGGGCAGTTCACAGGGAAGGCATGTTGACATGTCGATAATGCTCCTGAATCCGCCCACCTCTATAATCCCTTTTCTAGGGTCCAGGGTTATATCATTATCTTCCGTGACTTCAGCAACTTGACCTCTCATGTATATAGGTGTTGAACAGCCGGGACAGCTCTCATCATTTAGGCGGATATCAAATAGCGTCGCACCGCACCCGCCGGAACTTACCCGTTTGACGACGAGCTCTGAGCATGACGGGCACAGGGTATCAACCCAGATGGAGTTCGGAAAATTCTCGAGATAGACATAGTCGAGGAGGGCACGGGCATCGCTGCGCAGGGCTATCATGTCATTAATTTCGGTATGAGGCATGTCAGTACAGTGGTATTCCGGCAGCAGTCTGTATATGTGCCAAGGGATCTTTCTTGATATCTCCGATATCTTCCCGGCAATGGTTAACATATCCTGACGGGTCATCAAAGGTACATAGGGCGTGGTAACCTCTATATGAACGCCGTGATCATGGAGAAAGGAGATTGTTGAAAGGACTGCATCGAGGCTCCCGCCCCTGCAAACTTCCCGGTAAAATGCAGTGGAAGGCCCCTTCACGCTGATATTTGCGCAGGATATGACCTCGGCAGCGGCCTTGCTTTGCGAATCCGAGAACAACCCGTTGGTGGAACACCCCATGAGTATCCCCTGATTCCGGGCCTCGCCTGCAATATCCATGAAGTAGGAAAAGCTCACAGCCGGTTCATTTGCACTGAAACTGATGATGCCTGCATCTGCTGCGGCAGCCTTTTTCACCACCTGAGCAGGGGAAAGATCAAAGAAGAAGGCCGGTTCATTCAGGAGATGCTGGTTCATGCAGTAGCTGCAGTCGAGGTTGCATCCGTAGGTTCCTATGCTCATGGAACGGATCCCGGGATTGAAGTGAAAAAATGGGATACGCTCGATAAAGCCCATATAAAGATTTGTCAGCGGGTATGTCATATATTCTCTCCTTGTGAACGTTTCAGCAGGTATGCGAAAAACGGCGCTCCGATAATGGCGGTCACGATGCCCAGCGGGATTTCCTGTGTGGTTATGATCCTGGCCAGATCATCAACAACGAGCATGTATGCCGAGCCCATCAA
>JAFGTK010000001.1 GCA_016934135.1 Deltaproteobacteria bacterium
CCGAGACGGTTCATCGGCATGCTGCCTGCAAACACGGCCTGTTCAGCCCTCTTTTTCAGCACAACCTGAAGTCCCATTTCCACGGTGGCATTATAATCCGTTAGTGACTCTACGGCCTTCTGATACTGGCGGATGCTCACTGCTGCCAGGGCCTTCATGGTCTTGACCACGGACAGAAGGTCCTCGGTGCTTTTTATCTTTCTCTTGAGCGATTCAATAGTCTGCATCGTCCTCTTCTCTTTGAACGCCTATGGCCTTGGCAGCGGCATTCAGGATTGTATTGTGATCATCCATGGTGAGTTTTCCTCCTGTTTCTATTCTGGAGCACAGATCGGAAAGATGCCCTGACACATAATCGCGGATCTTTATCTCCTGTTTGCCGATATCCGAGATCTCGGTATGATCGAGAACACCGCCGATAACCGACAGAAGCGAGGTAATCTGCTCTGCCGCAGACATGGGTTTGAACTGGGGCTGTTTAAGGATCTCGCGGACCCTCCACCCGCGCTCAAGTCTTTCCCTTGTATGTTCGTCCAGACGGGTGCCGAACCGGGAGAAGCTTTCCAGCTCCTCAAACTGCGAATAGGTTATCCGAAGGTCTCCGGCAACAGAACGGTATGCCGGGAGCTGGGCCTTTCCTCCGACGCGTGAGACCGATTTTCCCACATCGACGCTCGGCAATATCCCTTTCTGGAACAGGCCGGGGGAGAGGTATATCTGACCATCGGTTATGGATATGAGGTTTGTCGGGATATACGAGGAAATATCCTGGGCCTCGGTTTCGATAATGGGCAGTGCTGTAAGTGACCCGCCGCCGTATTCTTTTCTCAAATGGGTCGATCGCTCCAGGAGACGGGAATGTATATAGAAAATGTCGCCCGGATAGGCCTCTCTTCCCGGAGGACGCCGAAGCAGCAGCGATAGTTCGCGGTAGGCCCTGGCGTGTATGGTCAGATCATCGTACACGACGAGGACATCACGACCCCTTGACATGAAATGTTCGCCAATGGATGTCGCTGTATACGGGGCGACAAACTGAAGGCCCGGAGGTTCTTCACCGGCTGCAACAACAACGACCGAATATTTCAGGGCATCATGTTCTTTCAGTGCTGCGATTGTTTTTGCCACATCCGAGCTTTGCTTGCCGACTGCACAGTAAATACAGATGACATCCTTGCCCTTCTGATTGATGATCGTATCCATGGCTATGGCGGTTTTACCTGTCTGGCGGTCTCCGAGGATAAGTTCTCTCTGCCCCCTTCCGATAGGGATGAGTGCATCTATGGCCTTTATCCCTGTCTGCAGGGGCACAGTTACCGGGTCCCGGTGCATGATTGACGGAGCTTCCCGTTCTATCGGCAGCCGGTCAAGCGTATGAATATCGCCGAGATTGTCAAGAGGCCTGCCTATGGCGTCTACGACACGGCCCAGAAGCGCGTCGCCCACAGGGACATCCAGAACATTCCCTGTTCTGTGCACCTCGGCGCCCGCGTTGATATGTTCACTTGCATCCAGCATGATGATCCCTATCTCAGCCGGATCGATATTAAAGACCATCCCCATAAGATCTCCGGGGAAACTTACAAGTTCTTCCGATCTAACATTTGAAAGACCGCTTACCCTGACGATACCCCGGCCGACAAAATGGACGATGCCCACCTCTTCGGGCTTGAGTTCCTGTTTGTGTTCCTTGAGCACGCTCTCAAGCTTGTCAAAGGTATCCTCGACAACATTCTCCAGGGTTTTATCATCCTTATCAGTGGTTTTCATCCGATGACCTCTTTCATCATTTATCCCTTTCTACGTTTTCAAGTGTGAATTTAAATGTCCGCAAGTATTATGCATCCTTAACTGACGGGATTTCCTCCTTGAGTAAATGCGAGAACCTCTCTTCGAGGGATGCAATATAGTCACTGATGCTCCATGAATACTTGTGCCCGCTCACCATCATGTCGATCCCGGCCACCATTGCCGTCGAGGTTTCATAACTGATCTCGGCATCGGCTGGGATATAGGGCTTCAATTCCATGAGAATCATGGACTTCTGAGATGTATTGAGTTCAAAAGAGCTTCGAATAACGATACCTGCATCCTGCAGGGCAGGGGACTGTTTTAAGAGGTCCAGTGTTTCTTCGTCAGATTCTCTTATGAGCCGGACAAACATATTCACGATGCTTTGTTCAAGCTCCTGATCCGCAAGATCGAAAAGTATACGGCGGACAGTGTCGAACACATAGGTTCCGGAACGTTTCCTGAGGTTTTCGAGAAAGGTCTTTCTTTCACGGCCGAGTGTGTCATACCATCTCTGCTGAATCTGGTCGACCTCTTCACGCGCCCTCTCGACAAGCTCTTTCTTGGTATTTTCAGCCTCCTGGCTGGCATTGTTGAGCATGTCCTGGGCCATCTCTTGCAAAGACCGGTTTTTTTCCTCAAAGGCATCTGCAGTTTCCTGCGCCTTTTCCCTTATTCGCTGTGCTTCTTCAAACTGCGAGGTGATCTTTGCCTCCCGATCATCCATAGCCTTGACAATCCTCCCGTACAGAAGATATTTCAGCGCAAAGACCAGGATCAGAAAGTTGACGATCTGGGCAAAGAATACAAACCAGTCGATGTGCATGGATTATCCCCCTTTTGTAATCACATGCTCCCAGAATGGATTGGCAAAGATCAGAATCATTGAAATGACAAAACAGTAGATGGCAATGGATTCGATCATGGCCAGAGATACAAAGAGTGTTCTGGTAATCGAGCTTCTTTCATCGGGCTGCTGGGCTATTGCACTCAAGGCCTGTTGTGTGGCTCTGCCTTCGCCGAGTGCCGGGCCGATCGAGCCTATTGCCATGGTCAGTCCTGCAGTAAAGATAGAAGCCATTGCAATGAGGGTTAAACTGTCCATAAATCTTCCCCTTTCTTGTTTATTTTTATCTTTCTTTTGTTCTAATTACCTTTTCCGTCCTTTTCTTCATGGGCCTGCGTGGCCGAAGCTATATAGACCATTGCAAGGATAGCGAAGATATATGCCTGAACCAGCCCGATCAATAAACCCAGCGCATGCATGACAATGGGAAAAAACAGAGGGGTTACGGCCAGAAGAATGGCAATTACCTTGTCATGGCTCATCATGTTTCCAAAAAGCCTTACAGCCAGTGCAAGTGTCCGGGTGACTTCCCCCATCACGTGAAATGGAAAGAAGATGAACGTGGGCTGAAAATACTCCTTGACGTAGTGCAATATACCCTGCCTGGTGATCCCATAGAGCGGGACTGCAAAAAACACGCATATGGCCAGTGCAGCTGTTGTTGTCAGGGAAGAGGTAGGGGCGACATATCCCGGCACGATAAGCAGCAGGTTTGAAAGCCCGACAAAGAGAAACAGGGTTCCTATAAAAGAAAGATAGTGACCAGGGTCGTCATGGCTTATCTCTTTTATCTGATCCCTTATGGTTGACACCACCACCTCGAGGAGATTCTGCCAGCGGGTGGTGTGCAGGCTTGAGGATATATTGCGGGTTACCAGCCAGGAACCGAGAATCAGGATTGCCATGATAAGCCAGGTATATAAAAGCGTTGCAGTGATTCTGATAATACCCCACTGCAGAAAAACGACCTGATCGGGGCTGATCTGATTCAGGGAAAGTATCTCCATTCCTTCTCCTTATGAAACCTCACGCGCCTTGCCCTTAAGCCGGGTCAGGATCTCGCGCATGACAATGAACCCTGCAAGTGCGGCAACGATTCGCTCCCAGGAGTTGCCCATGATAAGATAAAAGCCTGAAAGAACCACAACAGTCCTGAAGGCAAAACTCCTGAACATGACAAAACCGGGATTCGGAACATCAGCGATCTTCTGAAGCGTTTTCCACAGACTCAGAAAATAAAAGGCGCCAAGAGCCATACCAGCGGAAAAGGCAACAGCTAGACGTAAGGATTCTTCCATATACTCAGTCCTTCCCCGATGCATAGCCAGATGGATTCACGGACCTGTTCATTTCAGTATCCCGCCTTTCCTGACCCAGTACCATGCATTCATGCACCCGACCATAAGTCCGCCGATCAGCAGCATGAGGGTCCAGGAAAACTGGCTGGGCCACGAATTGTCTATCCATACGCCGAGAGCGACACCAATCAGGGTAGGTACGGCCACCGACCATCCTACAACTCCGAACATCCCAAGTCCGAACCATACGGTCTCATTCTCCTCCTGCCGTCCGCGTATCTTGAGAGACTCCTTTTTCTGTGCCTCTTTGCCGAAGCGCTTGAGCGCGTCGCGCCGCTGATTTTTGGGTGGGACTCTGCCCTGATTCATGTCCTGGTCAACTCCATCAAGCGGCGTACAAGATCGGCCTCGAGCCTTGCCGATGCGGTGCGTGCCGCTTTTTCACGATCGTCCATGATCTTGAACTTCTCTTCAACCACGCCCTTGAGCTCTCCAAGGTTGGGAATACGTACGACATTTCTTGTGGATACAAGAACATTGTTGCCCTTTTTAACGAGGATACCTTCGTCAACAGCGAAAAAGATCTCACCCTCTTTGACGTCTTCCAGGCAGAGGAGACCGGGGACAAGAGAGGAAACAAAGTCTACATGGCGGGGAAGGAGACAGAACGAGCCGTTTCCCGCCTCGGCAATGACCTTTGTCACCTCAGAATCGAGAAAAACCTCTGACGGAAGCAGAATCCTGAATTTCATCATAATACACCATATGCCTCTATGCGATTATATGAGATGGGCCTCATCTATTGCCCCGATCATATACAGTTTTGATTCCGGATAATTGGCGAATTCATCGTTCAGGATTCTTTCGCAGCCGCTCAGTGCATCTTCCAATGCCACCATTCTTCCTTCCAGCCCTGTAAACTGCTCGGTTGTAAAGAACGGCTGGGTAAAAAACCTTTCGAGACGGCGCGCCCTGTAGACGATGCGTTGATCTTCACGTGAGAGTTCTGCTATTCCGAGCATGGCAATGATGTCCTTGAGGTCTTCATAAATGTTCAGGGTCCTTCGTATCTCCTGGGCTATCTTGTAGTGCCTCTGACCTGCTACGGCAGGCATCAGCATTTTGGAGGAAGACTGGAGAAGATCCACTGCAGGATAAAGCCCTTCACTTGCCCGTCTGCGTGAGAGCACAATAGTTGCAGAGAGGTGGCTGAAAGTATGCACTGCCGAAGGATCCGTAAAATCATCCGCAGGAACATAGACAGCCTGAATCGAGGTAATGGCCCCATTAGTGGTATTGCAGATCCTTTCCTCCAGTTCTGCAAGCTCGGTGCCCATGGTGGGCTGATAACCCAGACGGGACGGAAGCTGCCCCATAAGACCTGAGACCTCGGAACCCGCCTGGATGAACCTGAAGATGTTATCGATAAGGAGAAGCACATCCTGCCTGGCATCGTCGCGGAAATATTCCGCCATGGTGAGCGCTGCGTGACCCACCCTGAAACGCGCACCAGGGGATTCGTTCATCTGGCCGAAAACCATTACCGTGTTGTCAAGCAC
>JAFGTK010000323.1 GCA_016934135.1 Deltaproteobacteria bacterium
AAGATCGTACTCCATAGTATCAATAATCTCAACATCATAAAACGATCCGAACTGTGCTGTACCTTCATTGATTATTATGTGGCCGTCGACATCAGGGGCCTGAAAAGCAGCCCTGCCTTTTAACAGAAGGTCGGTCTCCGGATGAAATCCCTCCACGAGAACAGGAATTGTTGTGCCCAGAAGACCTCTGAGCCTTTTTTTCGATATGTCCTGCTGGATCGCCATGATCCGGTCATGTCTGAGGGTTTTTATCTCCTCGTCAAGATGTCCTTCCTGTAGGGCGCTTGGGGTACCCTCTTCGGGAGAATAGGCAAATACCCCGAGATGATCGATATAGCCCTTGCCGATAAAGTTCTCAAGCTCTGCAAACGCGGACTCATCCTCCCCCGGGTGTCCCACCATGATGGTAGACCTGATCCAGATAGTATTGGTTCTGGATTTTAAAAGGTCGAGAGCCCTCCATACGGCATCGGCACCGCCGCGCCGTCCCATTTTTTTAAGCACGGTCTCTGAGATGTGCTGTACGGGCAGATCGATATAGGTGCAGACTTTATCGTTGTCACTGATGAGGTTGGCGAGAGATTCGCTCAGAGAATCCGGGTGCATGTACATTATCCGTATCCATTCGATGCCCGGGATCACCGAGATCTTCTCGACCAGGCCGGTCAATGCGTCTTTTTTGCCCTGGTCCCTGCCATAGCTGCCCGTATCCTGCGCAATAACAATGAGTTCTTTTGCCCCGCCGGCTGCAAGCTCTTCGCATTCATCGATGATATCACACAAAGGCTTGCTGATGAGTTCACCCCTGAGCTTAGGGATAAGGCAGTATTCGCAGTGGTTGGAGCATCCTTCGCTGACCTTTACATAGGCGCTTGCTCCGGTTGTGGTAAAGGATCTCCTTACGACGCCTGAATATACAGGAGCGAGATACCGAATATTGCGCTCAAGTGCACGGGGGAGGTTTTCATATGTCCCCGGGCCGGCAAAGAGCGCCACCTCCGGCAATTCTTTTAAAAGCTCTTGTCCATACCGGCTCACCAGGCACCCGGTGCAGATCACCTTCTTCCCATTATCCAGCAATTCAAGCATGGTCTGAATCGATTCTTCCACGGCAGCGGTGAGAAAGGCGCAGGTATTGACGACTACACACTCGCTCTCATCCGGATCGGACGCCATGGTATGTCCGGCCCCCATCAATTTCTCGCAGATGAATTCCGTGTCTACAAGATTCTTATGGCAACCGAGGCTTACAACGGAAAAACGTTTCATGGTGTTTTTCAATCAAACGCAGCGAGTTTCGGGATAACAACGATACCGCCATCAGATACATCATACTTCTTTCGGTCTTCCTCAAGGTCATAGCCGATCACAGTATTTGCAGGGACAGATACGAACTTGTCTATGATGCTGTTTTTGATCATGCAGTTTCTGCCGATATTCACACCCTCCATGAGGATGGAGTCGCTCACCTCTGCATAGCTGTTTACCCTTACATTGGGGGATATAATGGAGCGCTCGACCTTGCCGCCGGAAATGATTGCCCCGTCACAGATAATTGAATCCAGAAGGGTCCCGATGCGCTTCCCGTCCTCGCCTCCGGAAAAGACCATCTTTGCAGGAGGATATGGACTGTATACGGTATGAATCGGCCATTTCTGATCATAGAGGTTGAACTGCGGGGTTACCGAGATAAGGTCCATGTGCGCATCATAGTATGCATCCAGGGTCCCGATATCACGCCAGTATTCATTTTTCATCACCCCCTTGAAGGGATAGGCAATGACCTTGCCGCCGCTTGCAACCATCTTGGGGATTATGTCTTTGCCGAAATCATGGGAGCTGGTTTTACGCTTTGCATCTTCTATCAGTCTTTTTATCAACACCTTGGTATTGAATACATATATACCCATGGAAACCAGGATCCGGCTGGGATCATCAGGCATGGTTACAGGATTTGCCTTGGGTTTTTCCTGAAACCCCTCAACGATCATGTCGCTGTTTGCCTTGATAATGCCGAATTCGCTGGCTGTTCCAACGGGCATGGGGACAACGCCGATGGTTATGTCTGCATTGTTTTCCTTGTGGAAATTGATCATGTCCAGATAGTTCATCTGATAGATATGGTCGCCCGAGAGGATCAATGTGTACGTCGGCATATCCTGCTGAAGGGTATATATGTTCTGGAATACCGCATCGGCCGTTCCCTCGTACCAGCTGTTGCCGATCCGCTGCTGGGCAGGGATATTGTAAATAAACTCTCCAAGCGGATAGGAAAAGAATGGGAGCCATCCCCGCTGGATGTGCCGGTTCAGCGAATGAGATTTGTATTGAGAGAGCACATAAATTCTTCTCAGACCCGTATTCACGCAGTTTGAGAGGGTAAAGTCAATGATTCGGTACAGCCCGCCGAAAGGAACCGCCGGCTTTGAACGATCCTTTGTCAAAGGGTAAAGACGTTCGCCCTTTCCTCCTGCCAGAATGATTACTTCAATATCCTTTGATAAAGACATCAGTTACCAATCAATTCCTTGATTACATCCTTGAGTTTCGTCAGATCATGGGATTTCTCAACATAAGCATCTGCCGCCAACACCATGACATCATTTTTATAGCTGGAATATGCCGTATGTATTATAATCGGCGTATCCTCCCGTGATTTCAGTATATGCCCCATGGTTTCAAAACCATCCATCTTCGGCATGCGGAGATCCAGGATGATGAGGTCGGGTCTCTCAGTGTCCTTTTTTTTTAACATGGACAGGGCTTCCTTACCGTTGGAAGCCTCAGAGATACTATACCCGTCGTCGTTGAGTTCCTCTTTAAGGAGCCTTCGTACATTCCTGTCGTCTTCTACCAAAAGGATCCTTTTCATGATTTTTTATTATAGTCTCCTGCCCGGGGCAAGTCAAATCGTGCACAGAGATTTTTTAAAGATAATTCGAAAAGTATTTTTAATCTTTTATTGGTTTTGTCGCCAGGGATATCCGCTCGTGATCCGATGTCCTGAGGATATCGAGCACCCTGATTACCCGGTAGTAGGGGATATCTTTATATGCAAGGACAACGATATCCTGATCAAAGGGCAGCGTCTTCAAGGCCTCCTCGGTGGTTATTTGTCCATCGACGACAATAGTATCCGGTGAAATGATGACCGCTATGGTCTGCTTTGAAAGCGACTGCCCGCTGCTGGATTCAGGGAGATTCACTTCACTGATCTTCAACGGTGATCCGATAGAGAGCATGAAGAATATCAGAAGCAGGAATACCACATCCACCAGGGGAGTGATGTCAATCGCCGAGATATTCTTGTCTCTTTTTCGCCTGAACTTCATTGTTTTCACCCTTGAGATATTCAAGTATCCGAGCTGACGTCTTTTCCATTTCCAACAGCAGATAATCGCTCCTGGCTATGAAAAACCGGTAGCAGATGTACACCGGTATGCCTATGGACAGACCGGTGGCAGTGGTTATGAGTGCCTCTGATATTCCCGATGCGAGCATCGTTCCTGCAGGGCTGTTGCTTCCAACTGCATGAAACGAGGTGATCATGCCCGAGACCGTTCCTAACAGGCCAAGGAGCGGGGAAATGGTCGCGATGATTCCCAGTATGTCGATATACCGCTCAATGGCATATGCTTCCGTTGCCCCTGCTTCTTCCATGTAGTCTTTGATGATCTCCCTGCGCATGCCGGCATTCTTTATGGCAACCATGATCACCGGGCATATGGGGGATGAGTTCCGCCTGATAAGCTTTTCTATATCTTCAAGCCTGCCCAGACGGGTAAG
>JAFGTK010000324.1 GCA_016934135.1 Deltaproteobacteria bacterium
GACCCACCCAGAACCCTTCGGATGGTTTTTACCAGGGGGGCAACATACATCCCTGCAGACAAAACAGCGCCTGCAGCTATCCTGCCGAAAATTATCGATAAACTCGAACTCAAGGGATTGGAAGAGCATGAAGTATTCAAAAAGCCGGTCTTGAAAATTTCAAAGATATTATTCTCGATTTCAAAAAGGTCTCCTCTATCTCACAGGGATTCGCCGATGAAATATTCAGGGTTTTCCAGAACGATCATCCTGATATCCATATAACGGCTGAAAATACAAACCCGGTTATCCAACAGATGATCAGCCATGTGGTTGACAATAAATAATTATATTCGGTTGACAATAAGTTGATAATCGGTGCGGCATCGAAAAAGATTCATTCCCGATTTCTCCTCAGGGACAGAAATAAAGGGGAAGCCTCAACCACAATCTAGCGTGCTTCTTAAGATCGGTTCTCAACTTATACACATCTTCTGCTTCTTATCCAATACTCCATCACTCCAATACTCTCCCGCGGTAGCGGGATCTTCGACATTACTCCATTTTTTCATTCCCTGCGCCTGCCTTATTCCTCACGCTTTCGAGTATTTCCTGCAGCGCCTTCCCCGCCTTTTCCCGCACAATCACATCGCACATATCATCAATAGGGGTCTCTGAGAGGTTTATGATGCCGACAAAGGCCCCGCCCTGTTTTGCATAGACAGGCATACGGGCTGCGGGCTGGACAACCAGGGTGGAGCCCACCACGATGAAGGTCTGTGCCTCACTGCTCAGCTGCATTGCTCTGGACACCTCGGCCTCGGGCATCTCCTGGCCGAAGGAGATCGTATCGGGCTTGAGATAGCCGCCGCATTCACATTCAGGGGCAACATCGCCGGATTCAACCCGACTGACGGCATCGTTCAAAGCGGAGATCTTTCCGCACCCCATACAGCGCACCCGCAGGCTGTTTCCGTGAAGCTCGATCACCTTTTCGTCCGGAAGCCCGGCTGCCTGGTGGAGCCCGTCAATATTCTGGGTGATCACCGCTTCGATGAGCCCCATCTCACAGAGGCGAGCAAGGGCTATGTGGGCGGGATTGGGCCGTGCTTCTCTCAGATCACTGTACAGCTCTATCTTGCGTCGCCAGTATTCCATCCGGGCCGCCTCAGATGACATGAACTCGTCAAAATACACCGGCCTGAACTTGTCCCAGACACCACCCTTGCTCCGGTAGTCCGGGATGCCGCTCTCGGTGGATATGCCGGCCCCGGTGAAAAAGACATTCCTGCCCCCGGCTGCGATCCTGCCGGCAATAATGGCCATGTTTTCTCTCAGGCTGTCCATGAGCTGCCATCAGTCCCGCTCATTCTCACCGGGCAGACCGCCTGATTCCGGGAGGACACAACCCATGTTCCGGCTTTGTCCCTTGCTGCCTTGATGCGGTTCATCCATAGTCCTTGCCTCATCGAAAAGGTGTACATCAAAACCTCATTTTTGATCAATCCTTATTCCGGACCATGCAGCGATGCTTACCGGCAGAAAAGCTGTGCAACCCTATACCCTATTCTTCAATAAAGGACAGGACCTTGCAGGCAACTACCCGCTTTTTCACCGGGGGAGCAAAGAGGGGAGATATCTTTCCCGAAACCAGATCATAGGTGTTTACATAATTTCTGTCCGTGAGTTTTGCTCCGTACACGCCTACCTGTACGATGGGACGGTCATTGGGATTCCCGGTCCGGTGTATACCCGGGTCAAGGGGGAGAACCGAGCAGGTGTCCCCCTGCAAGACCAGTTTTCTCCCACATTCTGCAAGGCGTGCATGGTTTTTACGTGAACCGTCATCTTCTCTGCTGTAGTTGATGACCTCGAGATCTCCCAGGGCGGGCCCTATGACCCCCCATGAATTATGATCGTGTACCGGATCATACTCGAGCGCATCCCAGAGATATATTCTCAGGGAAAAGAGCCTGTTCGGATCACGGTACAGGATGATCTCGCTGTCGAACATGCCGGCATAATGGATATCCGGATAGGACGCACCTGCTGCGATATTGTTGAGGATGCCCCTGATAAGTGCCCGGTCTGCAATAAGATCAGGGAGTTTTTGTTTCATATATGAGATGCGCGATGCATTCTCCGTGAGATTGTCCAGACCGGCTGACCACTGCACGCACAACGATACGATGTCCTGGGGGATATGCACGGTCTGCTCTATGGGGATATGGCCTCCTTCTCTCATGATTATCCGTTTTCCAGTCTCACATACTGGTCGTAATATGCCGCGCCGGTGCCCATATCGGTAAGCGAAGCGGCTATGAGCTGGTTTGCCCCTCCTCCCATATTCATCCAGCCTCCCCTGCGATAGATTACCGTACCCGAGTGGAGCCCGTCCAGCAGTTCCACCCTCACCTTGAGCCGGCCCAAGGGTGACACCAGATATACATCCTTTCCGCGGTCAATCCCGGCCAGATACGCGCAGTCCGGGGCAAGCCGGACCGTAGGAGTATCTTTCTGATCCGCAGGAAGGATCTGGGAATGCATCGCATCCCTCCGGATCAGGGTCAGGAGACGAAGCGGAAAATCCTCTGGAGGGGCTGGTTCTCCATGCAGGACTGAAGGAAACCGGTATTTTCCGTCTGCATGATCGAATTTCATCCCCTCGTAAGCCACAACAGGCCTTTTTGCTTTGGCAAAGCCCTTCTCCCTCAGCTCTACGAACGAGAGGCCAAGAAGGTCCTGGTCCACTGATGCCCGCAGGCAGGTTTCAGTATCGGGCATGACAATCCCCGGATCCAGCCGTTTTCCCACTCCGGAAAGGATCCAGTGATCACTTTTTGCCATGCCGGGCGGGGTTCTGACTGCGTACGCATAGTGAACATAGTCATGAAGATAGGATGCGACAATGTCCTCTTCTTCAAGTATCAGGGTGGAAGGAAGAACCAGGTCCGCCCTGCTTGCGGTATCCGTCATGAAGGCATCCACCACGACCTTGAACTCCATGTGTTCGAAAGCCTTCACAGCGAGGAGCGAATCAGGCACCTGGTTGATGAGATTTGCCCCGTCGACCCAGATCATCCTGATGGGCGGATCATCGGTTTTCAGGATATCCTCTGCAATCCTGGGCATCCTGAGCAGTCTGGATTCGCTTGTTTTCTCAGGCCTTACCCAGTCTAGATCGAGGTTTCTCAGAGAGCTGAGGTGGAAGTAGATTCCTGCGCCCCTGCTGCCTATGTTTCCTGAAATCATTGCCAGTGCGTTGACGAAACGGACGTTCTCACCACCGAAGCAGTAGCGCTGAAGCCCCGTACCGACCAGCGTCGCAACAGGATGCATGTGTGCATAGGCCTCATAGATATCTTCAGCCGCACTCCGGGAAACATCGCACACCGCAAGGAGATCTTCTACGGTATGGCGCTTGATCATTTCACGGAATTCATCCCAGTTATGGGTGCGCAGGGTTATCCGTTCACCCACAGCCTGGCGTTCGAGAAAAAGGCGGGCAACAGCTGCGGCCAGGAACCTGTCGGTGCCCGGACGGATCCGGATGTGCTTATCGGCATAAGCGGCGTTGCCGTCTCCCCCCGGGGATATGGCAATGATTGTTGCACCTCTCTTGTGCGCCTGTTTCACGAAATAGGCCGTGTGCACGGAACTGCGTGAAAGGTCTTTCCCCCAGTTGACGATGGCCGATGCATGAACCAGGTCAGTTATGTCATTCTGTTCCCTGCTTCCAAAATCCCTCATACAGGCGCCGTAGCCCGCCGAATCGCACAGGGATCCCCTGAGGAGGCTTGCCCCGAGCCTGCCGAAGAACAGATGCCCGACCTGCTTGAGCGCACCCTTGGCGCCCTCTCCGTGAA
Source organism: Deltaproteobacteria bacterium (assembly GCA_016934135.1). GTDB lineage: Bacteria > Desulfobacterota > Desulfomonilia > UBA1062 > UBA1062 > DSAD01. The sequence goes on from JAFGTK010000324.1 coordinate 3,846, forward strand.
AATACAGGATGGAAGACGGCTGATGACGATACTGCTGGATCTTTCGGGCGCAGAGATCCAGGGCGCTTTCCCAGTCAATCTCTGCAAAACCGCTTTTTGTTCTCTTAAGCGGAACGGTGATCCTCTCCGGACTTGTCAGGCGGCCCATGTGCTTTTTTATCTTTGAGCAGACAAATCCTCTGGTTACGGGGTGATAGGGGTTGCCCCGGGGGAGAATTGCTCCGCTTTTATCCTGTTTGATCACAAGCGAGCAGGCATCCGGACAATCAAGCGTGCAGACAGTTATCTGATCCGATTGTTCCATATGCTCATTCCCCTAACCGTACCTGCCATCAAATTAACCCACATTTTGCAGTTGAATAAGTTCATGGTGTATAATATCCTTTTATGGCTTTGTTCTGTGAGAGCTGTTTTCCCGTACCGCATTCTATGTCCCGCAGGTGAACCATGTCACCGGCATCCTGAGGCTTACCGGGTCGGGATATGAAGACACATATCCAAC
>JAFGTK010000325.1 GCA_016934135.1 Deltaproteobacteria bacterium
CTCGGAGGGAAGATCGGCCTTCTTCGCGAAGCAACCATATCGTTCATCTTCAGAAAACCTCCCCGGTTCATTTCTCTGGATGTAAATGTGGACGGGCAGGTTCAGACTGTAAAGGCGGGAGATTCACTCAAGATATCCGGCAGTGAAACCATCATTATCTCCAAGATCAGGGCCAATACGTTTTTCGATTCATACCTGACTGCCGATATTGCGGGCTTCGGCAAGGCCAACGATCTCCATGAACCCATATACACCTCGGAGATCAGGAAACAGCTTATCGGCGCAGGCATCCGGTCCATGCCCATCGATATCAACTACATAGAACACAACATTGCGAAAATTCCCCTTGAGATTGAGCTCACCCAGCAGGATTTTGCCAGGAGGATCAAAGAGGCGGATAATCCTGATGATAAGATTGCAATCTTAAAAAATGCCCATGCCGCTTTTCCGAAGAATAACGATTTTCTGGAATCGTTGGATGACATGCTTTCAAAGAAAGGGGATTATGAAACCCTTGCAAGCATTTACCGGGGTGTTGTCGATACAGATCCTGAAGACATGAACGCCTTTGCCAAACTCTCGAATTATTATATCAAGCTCGGGTTGTTAAAAGAAGCCATGGAGATGAATCAGAGTATCATAGATGCGGGGCGGGCCACCTCTGTTACCTACAGGCGAATGGCCTACATCGCCGGCCAGCTCGGTGATTTCGAGAAACGCGTATCGAACCTGAACAAGGCCCTGGAGCTTGACAAAGATAACGATTCCATCATCATCGATCTCGCAAAGACCTATGAACAGGCGGGCAGGAAGGAACAGGCACTGGCAATCTACAAGTCTGCCGCCGATACGGCCAGAGACAAGGAAATCCTTATCCCGGTTATTGAGGACGCCCTGAATAACAAGAAGTACAAGGATGCCGAGAAGACCCTGAAACGCTATGTGTCATTTTATCCGGAAGATAAAAATGCATATGCCCAACTCGGCATGATTATGGGGAAACTCCGTGACACACAGGCTCAGATCACGTACTATAGAAAGGCCGTGGAACTCTCGCCCAAGGATGCGCTGTTGCTTTACAATCTCGGTATGGCCTACGAGAAGGCGGGAAAATTCAAAGATGCCCTGGAAGCCTTCAAGAATGTGCTGAAGATAAAACGAGGTGATAAGGATTCTCTTCGCAGGGCAGCGTACCTTTCTTTGAAACTGGGTCTCCACCAGGATGCGTATTCCTTTTACCAGGCTGTCATTAAAATTGATGATGCGCTCGAATACAAAAAAGGCCTTGTCAGCGCCTCGGTGGGTTTAAAGGATCACAGCAAGATCATAGATGCCTGCAATGAATACCTCAAGAAAAAGAAAGAATACGATGTGGCCATTACTCTTGCCTATGCATATGAGGCCAGGGCAGATAAGGGGCAGGGACGGGAGAGACTGGACGATCTCTCTGCCGCTCTGGATGCATACCGCCTTGCACTCAAGATAAATCCTAAATCCGACAAGGCCAAGGACAAGATCCCGCAGCTTAGAATAGAGATCATTAAACTCAAGAGAGGGGTGTAGAAGGCACCTCGAAGAAAACCTGATCGTGCATTCCTTATAAGAACTCATGAACAAGACATATGCTATTGGCGATATTCACGGCTGCCTAGATAAACTCCAGGATCTGTTGACAAGGATAACCCCGTGCAAGGATGATCTCATCATTTTTCTCGGAGATTATATTGACCGGGGTCCCTATCCGAAAAAGGTTGTGGATTTTCTGATCGATCTCGCCGCACAGATCCCGTGCATCTTTCTGCGGGGCAACCATGAGGACATGTTTCTCGAATTTCTTGAATACGGTACGAATAAAAACATATTTTTTGCCAACGGCGGGCTCAAGACCATTGATTCATATATTCAGCCTGGTCCGTTTTCTTCCCATTCCCGGGTCGCCCGTTGTCTGCCGGAGCCCCACAGGGATTTCTACGCCTGCCTGAAATGGTACCATGAAGACAAGGATTACATCTATGTACACGCCGGCATCAAGCCGGATATCCCCATGCCGCAGCAGAACAGGCGCGATCTGATCTGGGTAAGGGACGAGTTTATCTTTTCGTCCACCGGGCTGGAAAAGAAGGTGATATTCGGGCACACACCCTTTGCCCGGCCGCTGGTCAAGCCGGACAAGATCGGGATAGACACCGGGGCCGTATACGGCGGATGCCTCACGGCCATCCGGCTGCCGGACGAGACTTTTATCCAGTCTTATCGATAGCGTTGTTGTGATGATGTTCTTTGGTCTATGAGAAAGGCTGCATGAGCATGGATTATTACCAGATACTCGGGGTTCCCCGCGATGCCGGTGCTGTGGAGATCAAAAAGGCGTACAGAAAACTCGCGCTGAAGGTTCATCCTGATGTGAACAGGGATACACCGGGTGCGGAAGAAGACTTCAGAAAAATCACCGAGGCATACGGCGTGCTCATAGATCCCGGCAAACGCATGAAGTACGACAGTGACAGCCGGGGTGGTTTCGAGCGTGAAGAGGTGTTCCGCGATATATTTTCCCGCAGTGATTTTCGTGATGTATTCGATGATATGCCCGTGAAGACCGAGTGGATGGAAAAGGTGCTCAACCTCGGCAAGGTCATTGCGTACGAAGCCCTGATCTACGGAGGAACGCCCAGACAAATATTGAAGCGAAGCCTTCTCAAGCTGGCAACGCACGGTGCTGCAAAGTTTTTTCACAATGTGATGGATATCCACGAGCAGATAACGATTCCTGCCGAGATTGCATCCAGGGGCGGGCACATAACCATTGAATACAGACCCGGGTTCAGTATGTGCAGGATAAAGGTGAGCATACCGCA
>JAFGTK010000326.1 GCA_016934135.1 Deltaproteobacteria bacterium
ATAATGGCATGGCTGATTGAGGATATCCGGCCCGGGAAACCGTAAAACGGCGAGTTGACGAGCTTGAGGACCTTGGCGCTTAAGACCTGATCGGACGATATGAGCCTGCCCACATCCTTTGCGGTTACATCAGGAGACTCAACCATCTTGGTGAGTTCCTGCACGACCTGCGGCAGGGTGGGAAGGCTTTGTATCCGCTTGGTTATCGCCTTGAGCTGCTGGGCCTTACTCATGGGTGCTCTCCTTGTTTTCGCCGGCATCTTCTTTCTCATCGATGCCTTCGGAGGCGATTGCAGAGGCTATGGCATCTCTGAGCCTGTTCATTATGGGGTCACCCTCCAACCGGGCAAATTTTGCATCCATTTCCTGCAGCTTTTCATCTGTTGATTTTTCCTCAATCCCGAGATCCACAGGGTGCCCCTTGAGGACTAGCGCGCTTACATTCATCTTTTTCAGCCGTTCTATAAGGTTGGCGTTCAGCTCTGTACCCTCCGCACACAAGGGCATTCCCTTCTCGTTAGTGACGGGCTTTGCGAGAATCATCCCTGGTGCTGCAAGATCTATCGGTACCTTCTGCATGCTGCCTCCTTAATGGATCATCGTATCCTTGAACCCACCTTCGCCTCCTTATCAAATGTTACCAGGGAGAGCCTGCCGCCGGGAGTGTCAGTGGCAAGGAGCATTCCTTCAGAGGTTATACCCATGAGTTTGGCCGGTTTCAGGTTTGTCACGACAGCGATATACTTGCCTGCAAGTTCTTCCGGCGAGTATGACTGTCCGATCCCTGCGGCTATCTGGATAAGTCTGCCCACATCAACCTTGAGCAGAATAAGCTTGTCTGATTTTTCAACCTTGCTCGCATCAATTATCTTGCCTACCCTCAGTACGACCTTTGCAAACTCGGATATATCAATGATATTTTTATCCTCTGCATTTTCTGCTGCGTTTTCATCCGGGACAATCAGTTTGTCCACCCTCGGGAACAGCGCCTTTTGCGGGATAATTTTCGTGCCGGGCTTGAGCTTTCCGAAGGTATCGAGGCTCTCAATAGTCAGATTGCTTTCAAGGGCGAAGATTGCCAGCATCTTTTTCGAGGTGTCGGGCATGGCGGGGGAGATCATTTCGGCAACATACCGCATCGATTCCATTATATGGTAGATCACTGTGGCGAGTCTTGCGGTATCTTCTTTTGCAAGGTTCCACGGGGCAGTGTGATCGATATATTTGTTCAACCCTGATATGAGTGTCCACACGGATGCCATGGCAGTGTGCAGTTCAAGGTTTTCCATCTTTGTGCGGTAGTCGGCTGCGGCCTTTCTGGCAAGATCTCTCAGTTCATTGTCCTCATCTTTGAGGATATCCGGCTCGGGCAGGATGCCGTCAAAATATTTTTCCACCATCCTGGTGCTCCTGCTCACCAGGTTGCCCAGATCATTTGCCAGATCAGCGTTGTACCGTTCAATGAGGGCTTCCTCGGAAAAATTTGAATCAAGCCCGAAGACCATATCGCGGACGAGGAAATACCGGAATGCATCGACCCCGTATTTTTCCTTCATGTCAAGCGGGTCAACCACATTGCCCAGGGATTTGGACATCTTGCTTGCATCGACATTCCAGAACCCGTGGACATTGAGGTGCTGATAGGGAGAAAGGCCTGATGCCTTTAACATAGTGGGCCAGTAGACGGCATGGGGCTTCAGGATATCCTTGCCCACAAGATGCTGGGCTGCACCCCAGAACTGTCTGAAATGTTTTCCATCCGGATAGCCGATACCCGTAATATAGTTGATCAGTGCATCGAACCAGACATAGCACACATAGTCTTTGTCAAACGGAAGATCTATCCCCCAGGACAGCCGCTTTTTCGGCCGTGAAATACACAGGTCATCCAGGGGTTCACGAAGCATCCCCATAACTTCGTTCTTATATCTCTCGGGTCTGATAAAATCCGGATGGGAATTGATATGATCGATGAGCCATGGCCGGTATTTCTCCATCTTGAAAAAGTAATTCTGCTCCTGCCTGTAGATGAGTTCCGTCTCATGGATCGGACACTTGCCGTCGACCATCTCGGTATCGGTGAAAAACCGCTCACACCCGATACAGTAGTTGCCCCCGTACTCCCCGAAGTAGATATCGCCCTTGTCATAGACATCCTGGAGTATGGATTGAACCACCTTTACATGATCCGGTTCCGTGGTGCGGATAAACCGGTCGTTCTCCACGGATATCTCCGGCCACAACGCCCTGAACCTGGCAGAGTTTTCATCCGCAAGCCGCTCCGGGGTGGTCCCCATATTGGTTGCGGTCTCCATTATCTTATCGCCGTGCTCATCTGTCCCGGTCAGGAAAAACACGTGATCTCCGAGCAGCTTATTATACCGGGACAGGACATCGGCGATCACGGTCGTATATACGTGTCCAAGATGGGGTTTTGCATTCACATAGTATATGGGAGTGGTTATATAGAAGAACTTGTTCATGTTGTGGTGCTCCTTTTCTTTCTTGAACTTCTGCTCCTGGATGTCCGTCTCCTTCGTCCCCTGGGCTTGTCGGGCTTTTTCTCCTCAGCCTTGGCCTCTAAGGGAGTTTCAGCAACCACTTTCGGGGTTGCCTGTTCATTTGCCTTCTGCTCGCCGAGCTGAAGGAACTCTTCCTGCGTCAATATATCAGAAACCTTGCATTTAATAAAACGCCTATCGGCAAGTTTGGCCACAAAACTTTGATTTATCACGTTAATACTCACCACTATTCCCTCACCCTGTTCTATATAGACCTTTTTCCCGGGTTTCGGCAGGTTGTCTATGAGATTGGCGTAAGCCTCCTTTTCATAGGCAAGGCAGCACTTGAGCTTCCCGCATAATCCGGATATCTTTGACGGATTCAGGGTCATATTTTGGTTCTTGGCCATCTTCACGGAGATCCGCTGAAAGTTTGTAAGGTACGTTGAACAGCATAATTCCCGGCCGCAGCTGCCGATACCGCC
>JAFGTK010000327.1 GCA_016934135.1 Deltaproteobacteria bacterium
CCAAAGTCCCTGATACAGCCGAAGATTCCAGGCCATCCCAAGGGCCTTTCCTGAGGCGCTCCGACAACTGCCAGTGACTTTGGGTGGAAAATCGCATCAAGGGATTCTCTGTTTTTCATTTCGTGTTTGCCTTCCGCCATTCAATTATATGCTCGGGATCATCTGATACGGGACATCAGAAAAAGCATTGCCGGGAACCTGTATGATACAGATCGCAATCGATAATCTTAAACGCGTCCGGATCTGACCTTCCATGATTGCCGGAATCCCTGCGTCCTGGTTGACTGCAGATTTTCCTCGCTCAACATGCTGGTATCCATAGTAGTTTTTGCCGGGAAATTCAATCTGATTTTCCGGTTTCACCTCAGGGCTTATGGCCTTTGCGGTCATTTGACGCCGGATGATCCTTCTTTATCTCTTTTTTTGGATTATGCTTGGCCGGTTCATCATCCATGTTCAGGACCCTCGCTGTCCGTGGCTTGGCTGCCATTTTCACGAGGGGTTCCACTGCATCAGGTTCGGCCTTGATTTCCGGCAGATAAATATCGAATACAGTCCCCTGACCGGGAGAGCTGGTGCAGAGGATGATGCCCCCATGGCTTTTTACTATCCCGTGTACAACTGATAATCCCAGGCCGGAACCGGATTCCTTCCACCTGGTGGTAAAATAGGGCTCGTAGATTCGTCTCTTTACATCAGGTGTCATGCCGCTGCCGGTATCACTGACGCTCATCCGGATATAAGGCCCTGCCGGAAGGTTTAGGGCCGGTGATGTCCTGTCATGATCAACAATCGTCCCTGCAACGTTCACACTCAGTCTTCCGCCTGTTTCCCCCATGGCAACAACGGCGTTCTTGCAGAGATTAATAATCAACTGGTGGATCTGAACAGGGTCTCCAAGGACACTGCCATCCTCCATCAGGTTTTCCTTCAGCTCGATGTTCCCGGGTAAAAATGAACGCACGGTCTTGAGCGACTCGCCGACAACGGAGCACAAGTGCGTCGGCGTGTAGTTGTCACGGGAATACCGGCTGAAGGCAAGAATCCTCTCTACAATATCGCTCGCCCGGGTGGCTGCATTGCGTACTTCTTTAAGGTCTTCTTTTACCACACATGCATCATCATTGCCTTTCATCAGTTTTGTAACATCTCTTCCGGCCATATGAGTATATCCGATGATCGCTGTGAGTGCATTGCGAAGATCGTGAGCTATACCCTCGGCCAGTGTTCGTATGGCTTCTTTTTTCCGGTTTTTTTCAGATTCGACATGACCTTGTCTCTTATCTTCTTCGTTTTGTTTGAGCGAGGTCATATCCGTCATGACGACTACCAGGCTCTGCTGCCCGCAATAACGTACCGGCCTGGCAGATATGAGTGTTTCGATGATGGTCCCGTCTTTTTTCTGGCACAGGTGCTCCACCGGGTATATTTCATCGCCGTACTTCAGGGACTTGATGAATACGTCATAGTCAGCATGCCGTACCGGCAGGCCCAGATCATAGAGTGTTCTATCGATGACCTCGTCCGGAGAATATCCGGTCATGGTAAAGAAGCAGTCATTTGCATACAGATACCGGGCATCCTCCATTCCTATGATGCACACGGCATTGGGCATGTGCTGGAGAGCTGTACGGCATTTCTGCTCGCTCTCCCTCAGCGATCGTTCCGTCTCGATATGTTTGGTAATATCCTTGGCCAGGGATACAATGGCAACTACATTGTCACCCCGGGTGATGGGGAATCCCTCCACCTCGGCCAGCCTCGTTGTGCCGGTCTTGGTTATGAACCGGTAAATGTTCGGATAGACGGTATTGCCGGAGAGATAATGCTGGGCGTTTTCCATGACTTCATCCACATCTTCCGGGGGCACCAGCATCTGCAGTTCATCAAAGTTCCTGCCTATGAGTTCTTCGGGCTTGTATCCGGTTATCCTTTCCACGTTCGGTGATACATACAGAACCTGCAGCTTATTGTTATATGAGAACATGATGTCGTTGCTGAGCTCGAAATAGATGCGAAACATTTCTTCGCTTCTGCGCAATGCAGTATCAGTTTCCTTGTGCCTGGATGATGATTTTTCCAGCGCTGCAATCATATCGCGTGCCTGTGCCAGTTCATGGATGAGCTGTTTTTTGGTTTTTGTTTCATCGTTCATGGTGTTTGACCCCATATGTGTCTAATCAAAAAGATTCTTTCCTCTATACCCGCATTTCTCCTTTTCGTGAAGTGAGAAACCAGTGAATATGGCTTATGCTGCATTTTCTGCATTACTTTAACCCGGATGACACAGGTTTGAGCTCAAGAACCCTGCAGTGAATCATCAATTTGTGTCTCTGTTGGAAATAAATATATGCAGGCCCGTCACCGTATGTATAGGGAATGAGTCTGATCCGGCCTTCATAAACTGTCCCCGGCTTAGATGCATGAAAGAGATCCGCCAGGGGCCTGTCGGTATAATCCGTCTCGGAGATTCCCACAAGACGCTTCTGCGGTGTGTAAAACGTAAATACAATTTGAGGAGGCTGTTCGCCGGTTGTCAAAGAGTCATTCAAGGCAACTGAAGGATAGCAGTTCAGTGAGAATTCATTGTCATCTGCTGCAGCAGTCTTTATCAGAAGGCAGCGCTCATCGGTCTGTATTTCCTTGCCCGGAACAAACCATCTATTCATGATCTCAAAGGCTTTTATCTGTTTGTGCTCTGCACAGATTGAACAGGGGTCTGCCGCGGCCTCGGCGAGAAGCACAAAGGCATCGTCGGGAAGATCCAGGGCATGAAGACAGGTTGTGCCTGGAACCG
>JAFGTK010000328.1 GCA_016934135.1 Deltaproteobacteria bacterium
ACTGTCGGGATCATATGACGCTGATGCATCAAGGGCTACCTGCTCACCCACATTGGCATGGAAATCCAAACCCGCATCAGCCACCGGAGCGCTATTCAACTGAGTAACCTGTACTGTCACCCGGTCAGGAGCAGACTCGACAAACCCGTCAGAGACGACAAGCTGCAGCTCTATAGTCCCCTCAGTCGTTGCATCAAACCACGGATTTGCGCCTGTGACATCCTGAAGAGAAACTGCCGGGCCCGAGATCTGAGTCCAGATATAATCTATCTCATCTTCATCCGGATCTGAAGATGCACTGCCGTCAAGGGTTACCGTATCTCCAAGCTGTACATCCGCATCCATTCCGGCATTAGCTGTTGGTGCATTATTGATGGCATTTACAGTAAGGAGAACCTCGTCTGCCTGACTGACATTTACACCATCGGAACATGTTACCGAGAACTGATAGAGTCCGGCATCAGTTAATACCAGTTCGATATCCTGAGAAGCCAGATCCGGAAGTTCTGCCGAAACGCCTTCTACTAATGACCATTCATAACTCAGGGTGTCACCATTGGGGTCTGATCCGGTGGCATGGAGAAGCACACTCTCGCCGGCATCAACAGTCATATCGCTTCCTGCACCCACGCTCGGTGCTATATTGAGAACAGTTATATCAACTGTATCCGTTGCAGTCGCCTTGCCGTCGAAGCAGCTCAGCATGAAACGGTATACCCCTGCCTTTGATCCCACAAAGCTCGCCTGCTCAGAGGATGAATTCTCGATGGTGACAGATGCCGGCCCTGTAACAAGTGACCAGGAAAAGTCAAGAGAATCACCATTGGGGTCATACGAGGAGGATCCGTCAAGATAAATCCGTGTTGGGGCAACACTCTGGTCAGATCCTGCAAGAACAACCGGGAGATTATCAGAAGCATCTGTCGGATCTGTATTATTGTAATATTCCTCCATATTTGAGATACCGTCACTATCGGAATCGATCCCGGCATCATCCGGATTATTCGAATCTAGCCCATTGGCAATCTCCCACGAATCAGGCAGTCCGTCGCCATCGGTATCGAGCTGCAATTCAATGGAATCGCTTACTGGGGTACTCATCCAGTTGCCTGCTGCATCCTTAAATAGCACATAAACGGTTTTCACCCCGTCACCTTCGGTGAGAACCCATTGCTGTGATGTGGAATAAGCAGCCTCATCAGAATAACTCTGCCCGTCATTACTCAACCTCATACCCGCAACAGATCCTCCGGAATCTGCAGCACTCAAATTGAGTGTGACAACCCTGGTGGATGTAAGCGGACTTGAATTGTTGATCACGATACTTCCTGTAGGCGGAGTTACATCTGGTATAGGTATGTATACACTTGTTTCCTGGGAAAAATCGGATTCATTCCCCGAGGTATCATAGGCACTGACAGCGACATAATATGTAGATCCTTCATCAGCGACGCCACTTGTATAGCTTGTGGTATTGCCGACGTCCACAGTCGTTGCATATTCACCGGATTGCGTTCCATAATAGACCTTGTATCCTGCAAGGTCGGCTTCCTCGTTTGCATTCCAGCTTACCAGGAAAGATGCTGCCATACCTGGAACAGGAAAGAACACAAGTATGGTAACGATCAGGAAAAGAATATTTCGTAGTTGCTTCATTAAAACACCTCCAGTAGTTCCATTGCTGAAACTACTAAAGGCAATTACCACGCCAAGGTCTTAAGATTAATATTTCGGTATAGTTAGGCTCACGATAAAACAGATTTCAACTACGATATCGTATGGACCGTTACTATTTCGTAATTAATTACTGGTTTTCCATGATGAAAAAAAGTTGGTTACCTGGCTCAAGGAATAACCTTTTCATTTACCTTATACATCTCTATAATAGTATGCACAAAGATGGATACAAACAAGGACACACACAATCGTCAGATGCCCTGTACGAAAAAAACGGGACCGCAATGAATGAATAGGATAAAAAAATGTCTTATAATATCGGTTCTGATCGTGCTGAGCAGTATTACGCTGCACGCAATGAATTACGAAGATGAGCGGGAGATCGCCGGAGAATTCATTACAGTCCTCGATTCTCAGAACCTCATCATTTACGACCATGAAATAACCTGGATGCTTCAGATGCTCATGGACAGACTAGCCGACCATATAAAGGGACCGATCTATCCATTCAAGATCCATGCAGTAAAAGACTATTCGATCAATGCATTTGCCATACCTGACGGCCATATTTTCATCAATATAGGAACCATTCTCTTCGTGAAAGATCTCGATGAACTGGCTTCCGTTATCGCACATGAAATGGGCCACGGCCAATTGCGCCATATTGCACAATTTTTCGAGACGCAGAAAAAGATATCAGCTGCAAGCATAGCAGGTATCATTGCCGGAACCCTTCTTTCTGCTGCAAACCCCGAGGTTGGAGCTGCTCTGATATATTCATCCATGGGTGGTGGAGAAAATATCAAGCTTGCATACTCCAGGCAGAACGAATACGAGGCAGACGAGTTCGGTTCGAACCTTCTGAATGCATCCGGTTATGATCCCTCCGCCATGATGCGATTCCTCATAAGGCTTCAGACATTCTCCGGAGAATCAGACATGCCTGAATACTTTCTTACCCATCCCTACACGAGAAACCGGATTGCCTCGGTATCGACACAATTGGGCGAACCCAGACCTGACAACCTCTACTGGACACTCTATGCCAGTGTGGTTGGATTGATGCTGTCAAACAAAGAGGCGCAGCTGCGTTCGCAGGCTATCCCGGAACCATTCAGATCCCTTGCTCAGGGTATCTCAAAAACCCTGAGCAGAGAACATAAAGAGGCACTTGTACTGCTTGATGGCATAGACCTGCCTCAGGCTTATGCATACAAGGGGATCAATCTGTACCTGTCGGGAAGAAAAGATGAAGCATACCCCTATCTGAAAAACTACGGCAAGTCGGCACAGGCAAAAATCGCCCTTTCCGAGATCATGGAAGACAGGGGAGAGATCGATCCGGCCATCACTACGCTTTTACCCTACCAGAAACAGGAGACCCTTGTGGACTACAGGCTGGGTACCCTATATGAAAAGGCATCGAAAACAGGGCTTTCTCACGCCTCGTTTGCCAGATATTTTTTCAAGACACAAAAGATCAAGGCATGTGTTTATCATGCAGACAAGGCCCTGGAGTTCGAGAAAGACCTGGATAAAGATACCATAGACGAAATGAAGGAAATGAAGAAGTTTTTCAAGAACAAGGTACCTTCATGAAGCATCGATGGTCTTGAAGAGCCCCCTTACCTTGCTTATATCAAACACCTCGCCTTCACCCGTATCTTCACAGAAGGCCTCTACAAATGGTACACCGCCCTTGCGATAGAGATAAATCGGGCTTATCTTTTTCACCTGAATCTCACCATAACCCTGTTTCGGATAGAATATGATCAGTGATCTACCTTCATGCAATGCCTCTTCAAAAACCACTTCTCCCCGAGTCCCGTAAGGCAGTGGTGTTACCATCCCGAAAGGATATATGCCCTCTTTGCGCACGGATTTCCATTGGTATTTCGACAGTTCCTTTATCGGCATCAATTTACCCCAGCTTATACCTCCATGGGATTCTGCTTCTATGTCCATACCCCTGACCATGACATCTCTCTTATCAAGGAAGGCGGCAATGTCATTGTCGCATTTCTCAGGAATCCTGAATATTCCGGGCAGTATCTCTTCAAGACCCTGAGGGACCTTGTTCCTGGCATCCGGGAATACCAGAAAGGTCCCCTTGATGATATGCGCCTCGGCATGTGAAGACGACCAGCCTTTTATGGTCTTTAGGACATTATCCGGCACATCGTGCCGTGAAACCCTGTCAAGAAAGTTCTCTATCTCAGCTGCATTCCATCCCTCACGCAGGGCCCTGAATACTGATCTTTTAGTTAAACGGTAGATACTGACCACATCGGTACGCACCACATCGGCTATCTCACCCATGTTTAAAAAATCAATCGGATCGAAGTCTTTGGGGACAAGGACCTCCATGTTAGGCTGTATGATCACCTCATCCGAGTATCTGAGCAACTGGACTTCCATGCGCCCTGATTG
>JAFGTK010000329.1 GCA_016934135.1 Deltaproteobacteria bacterium
AAGCCATCCGTCTTTGTCAACAGCCTTGGCTGTATCTTCCGGCATCTTGTAGTAGCCCTTCATAACACACGAACTCCTGGTTACGATCTCTCCCTGCACACCTGTGGGGGAGTCTTCGCCTGTTGCAGGGTCGATAATCTTTCCTTCGATGTCAGGCAGCAGTCTGCCTACAGTGGAAACCCGGACATCGAGGGGATCATCGCGTCTTGTCATGGTCATGACCGGAGAAGACTCGGTCTGGCCGAAGGCGATTACCACCTCCGGGACATGCATCCTGTTCATCACCTGCACCATGGATTCTTCAGGGCAGGGGGCACCGGCCATTATTCCGGTCCTGAGAGAAGTCAGGTTGAATTTTTCAAAATCATCATGACTCAATATGGCAATGTACATGGTCGGCACACCGTTGATAGCCGTGCATTTTTCCTGCTCGATATATTGAAGCGCCTTAAGCGGATCAAAATATTCCACAACCACCATAGCGGAGGCGTGAACAACGCAGTTCAGGGAACTCATTACGCAGCCGAAGCAGTGGAAAAGCGGGACCTGAATCAAAAGCCTGTCATTTTCAGTCATACCCATCACGTCGCCTACCATCCGGGCATTGTTGATGACATTGTAATGGGTAAGCATCACCCCTTTGGGGAAGCCGGTCGTGCCGGATGTGTACTGCATATTGACGACATCTTTGAAATCTACGCTCTTTTCCCGTTCTTCGAGATCCTTGTCCGATATGGACTTTCCAAGTTCAATGAGTTCAGAGAAAGAATACATGCCCGGAGTCTTGTCCCTGCTGCCGATATAGACAACGTTCTTCAGATACGGCAGGTTGCCGGATGTGATCTGTCCCGGAGAACATTTATCCAGTTCATGGATAACCTCTCGGGTTGTGTCATAAAAATTTGTATCCCTGTATTTCTCTATAAGTACCAGTGTTGTTGAGTCGGACTGGTTAAGGATATATTCGAGTTCGCTGGTCTTGTAATTCGTGTTGACAGTAACCAGGACCGCACCGATCATTCCGAGACCGAACTGCATATATACCCACTCGGGAACGTTTGTTGTCCACACAGAAACGTGGTCACCGTTTTTCACTCCTATTGCCATAAAACCCTTGGCTACAGCTTCGCATGTACCTAGAAAATCAGTATAGTTCTGTCTGAGCCCGGTGTCCGGATATATGAGTGCATCATGTCCTGGAAATTTTGCAGCAGTATTCCTCAGGAGTTCACCCATGGTTACTTCAATAAAAGCGCTCATATCAGAGGCCTCCTTCTCATATTCACTTTTCGTTATAATGTCTTTTCCATATTAATCAATAATTCAGTACCAGGGAGGGATACATGTACATAGATTATTGATTGATATGTCAAACAAAATTTAGCATTTTCCTGATTCGTGTGTCAATATTATTTTCAGGTGATAAGTAAATATTGAGTCGTGCAGATAATATGATTTATGCCCAAAATTGCACTGTACTGGAAATTCCCGATATTGACCCTATAAACATTAATAAACCAATGAACCCAGAACAATGAAAGGTGGGGTATATGAACCAGGATCAACTGATTGTTCAGTGCACGCGGTGCGGTACCAAGAACAGGATTCCGAGGTCAAGGACACATGATAAAGCCATGTGCGGCAAGTGCCGTATGCCCATAACAGCTGTTCGTCCATTCTCTTCAGGAGCGGTTAATGTCACGGATGCGAGCTTCGCCAGAGAGGTGCTTGAGCATTCAGGGCCTGTTCTGGTGGATTTCTGGGCACCGTGGTGCGGACCATGCCGGATGGTATCTCCTGTGCTGGAACAGCTTGCAGATGAGTATAGCGGCAAGGTAAAGGTGGTAAAGCTCAATGTTGATGAAAACCCTTCAACAGCGTCACGCTACTCAATACGTTCAATCCCGTCTCTGCTGTTCTTTAAGGGAGGCAACGTTGTAAATACCCTTATGGGTGCCCGTCCAAAGGAAGAATTGCAAAGACATATACAGTCCATGCTGTGATATATTGCATGGCCTTGCAGGAGGTCATATAAGTGATTGGGCGGAGATATGTTGTAGAATAAAAGGGTTGGCAATATAATAAGCAGATGATGCATTTCATGCTTGTCTCTTTGAGTTAATCCGGCGTAATATCTCTTTGAACCAGGATGAACTTAAACGCCATGAATTGAGAATATCGTGCTCAAGTACGGCGATAGGTTTCCGATAAAGTATGCACAACATGAAACTTCTGTAAAAGATTTGAGCACCGGTTAGTAGCAAGAAAAATACAACTGAGAATGGCAACCGGCAATGGCAACTGAGAAGACATATCCTATAGATATTGAATCATCTAGGTGTACCCTGCGGCTGCTCAGCTATAACATACAGGTAGGTATCCCTTCAAAAAGATATAGGGATTACGTAACCCATGGGTGGAAACACCTTCTTCCTCACCGCGAAAGGCACCAGAATCTCAGTAGGATCGCAAGAATGATAAAAGACTTTGATGTGGTGGGTCTTCAGGAACTCGACAGCGG
>JAFGTK010000330.1 GCA_016934135.1 Deltaproteobacteria bacterium
CCGGATAAATGCACTCAGGACAAAGACCTCTGCCACGAGATGACAAAAAAGCTCATCGCCGCCTATGAACTCATCATTGCATACTGCGGCCAGTACAGATATTCCTTTACCCGGGAAGAGGTCTCACAGTATCTCTCGGGCCAGGACTGGTGGCTCGAACGTTTCGGGGATGATCCTCTCTGGGGTTCCGGGAAGAAAAGAGAATAGTCCTGTAAGGACTACCTATCGTAATCATCGGGTATCGTGCACGGATTCGCTACCCCGTGCCTCAGCGCATACATCATGAGCTCTTTGAGGTTCTTCACGTGCATCTTCTCATAGACTCTGGACTTGTAGGTATGCACTGTCTTCCTGTTGATGCTCAGCTTTTGTGCTATCTCGGTTTGTGTCAGACCCTGTACCAGATACAACATCACCTGATATTCCCGACCGGACAACAATTCATGTAATGGTCTCATGGCATCCTTTGTATCCCTATTGAGAACCTGTTCGGCAAGGTATTCATCCAAAACCGGGCACACGTACTTTTTGCCGCCAAGAACCTTGTCTATGGCAAAAACAAATTCTTCATTCGGACACGACTTGTCAACAAAGCTTCCTGCCCCTTCCTTGTATGTTTCATACACATACTGCCAGTCATCCAGGCTTCCAATTACAACAATCGGGGGTGAGCTCTTCATACTCTTCAATTCCTTCAGCATCCTCAGAATCTCTGCCTTGCGCCCATTGTGCCATTCAGAGTCGACGATGATCAGGTCGAACCGCTGATGACGTACTTCACTAATTATGTCCTGCGCGTGCGAAGATTCCTGGATGGCATCCAGCTCAAAGCTCTGAGCGAGCACTGTCTTTATGCCTATTTGTTCCACCGGACTGATACTGGCCATCATTATCTTTGAAATCGATTTCGTATTCATGTCTGCCATTCTCTTTTCTTTCATTTACCGAACGTTACCTGTGAATTTACATACATCCCCCCCCGAAAAAAGCAGAGGGGGATGTATGAGGAGTTCTTGTATAACCGTACAGTCCTAATTCGCGGTTAACTGCCAGTTCCCATTAAGGCCGTTCCTTACAGCGTTGGCCTGTTCCATAATGATACCCTGTCTGCTGCTTCTCTACTTACAAAGAGGAATCAGATAGGCAATCCTGACCCCGAAAGTATTCGTCTTGGGTCCGTTTTCCACCTTGAGGTCAGACTTGTACTTGAGCATGAGATGGGTCTTTTCAGTGATCATATGCGCGAGGGTAAACTGAAGGGCATGAT
This sequence comes from Deltaproteobacteria bacterium, assembly GCA_016934135.1. Lineage (GTDB taxonomy): Bacteria > Desulfobacterota > Desulfomonilia > UBA1062 > UBA1062 > DSAD01. The sequence continues at coordinate 1,268 of JAFGTK010000330.1, forward strand.
CCTTTTGTTCATCACCCTGTTTTATACTCGCAACCTTTGTTTCACCTCCGGCGTGATAAAAATAGTCCAATGAGACAAAGGTCTCCCGGCTGAGATGCTGAATGAGATGAGTCTCGAAGGTATACAGCGGATCTTGTTCCATATCCACCTCGCCCGCACCGTACTCGTCATTCTTGGTATAAAATTCGCCATTGGCATATACCTCCAGGAACGTTCCTTTGGATCCTATCCCTTTGGTCATGGAAAAACCGGGCTTTATCGCCCATCGGTTGCTCCCAATATTGACGAGCTTGTCATTGTCATACTGTCCGTAGGGCATGGTTACCCAGGTAGCGAGACATGCCCAGGTCAGGTTTTCCGGATCATTGATGGGCCACAGCGTCTGACATACCAAAGGATCGCCCATTCCGGACGAAGATATGTTCGCATTGCCCACGGCAGCCCCGTCAACCGATATTGTGCCGAAAGGCAGCACCAGATTGGTGGAGGCGGCAAACGGCCCGATGTTGTAGTAATATACACTACGCCAGATCCCCACGTCGGCAGTCAAGTTGAAATCGTCGCTCAGCTTGTCGCCACTACTGTAGAGTTTGTTCCCCGCGGTCTGATCAAAATAGAAAAGCATGCCCAGCGTACCTGACGGCAGGGGTACGCCGTCAAAACTGTCATCAGCAGATACCACTGTCGCAGACAACAAACTTACAGCAAGAACAATCATCCATATTTTCTTGAACCTTGTGGTCATCGTAGTTCTCCTTTGCATTGATTTTAAGCGTGAATCGAACAAGGTTTTGTTAAATTCACAAACATCTCATTATGTTATATGAACTAATCGCCTTTTTTCGGCTCTGATCCCTCTCGATGCACACTTCCAGACATCCCACTTCCTGCAGTATTTCTAGATCATCGTAAGTGCATCCTGTGGGCAATCCGTGACGCAAAATCCGCATGCAATACACAACTCTGGCTTTATAAGGCTCGGGTAGCGGTGTTTATTGCACATCCCCAGTTCGCACAATGCAATACACCCCAGCGGGCAGGCATCCTCACAGATGGTGCACGAACAACACCTGCTCAGATCCAAGACAGGTTTCTTCCACTGAGACCGTTTGACGGGTGTACACCTGTTCCCTAACTGGTCGAGCACCGCCTCCTTGGGACATATCCTGCCGCACGCCCCGCACTCGATACACAGATCCTCTGCAATGACATGCTTTTTTTTCTTCTCGCCCGATATCGCCCCTGTGGGGCATATCTTCATGCATGCGCCACATCCGGTGCATGCATCTGTAATCTGAAACGACATAGTGAACCTCCGTATTTGATTTTTTCGTAAACATTGGGGAACGGATGGGAATTACTCAGGATCAACCCCCATCCGTCCGGAGCATTATGCCGTTGCAGCCTTAGCCTTTTTCTCGGCCTCGGGATCCGTGTGGGCCATACCCGGTCGGCCTCTATAAGCAGTCAGGGAATCTTTTGATGGCAATCCTACTAACCTGTCCAATATCTTGTTGGGGACCCAGCCTCTGATCATCCACATGATATACATCGTCTTCGGACGGCATATGATAGTCTTGTCGCGTTTGAGTCCATCTTCCACAATGCCCTCTGCTACAGTGTCGTGAGACTCCATGGGAGGTGCAAGTTTTCCCACGATTCCCAAATTTACGCCTTCAAACATACCGGTCTTGACCTGTCCGGGATGGACGGAAATAAACTTGACACCCTTCTTGCCCAGACATAACATTTCTGTTCTCAATACATCGGTAAAGCCATGAACAGCGGATTTCGAGGAGCAGTAGGTGGACCAACCAAGTCCCCCTATGAATGCTGCAGAAGATGATACATTGACGACATATCCGTGGTTGCGTGCTATCATATCGGGCAGGACCGCATGCGTGGTGTAAAAATGAGCATGCATGTTGACCTCCATCTGACGCACAGCCTCTTCAACCGGACGCTCATGGAAAACCCCGGGTCTGAAGAATCCGGCATTGTTGATCAGTATATCTACCCGGCCCATGTCTTTCTTTGCCTGTGCGCACAGTTCTTCCACACGCTTCCTGTCCGAAACATCGCACTTGTACGTGTAGATCTTGCCCCCCATTGACTCCAATTCCTGTTTGGCCTTGGCCATGGCCTCTTCGTTCAGGTCCCAGATGGTTACTTCCACGCCTTCGCGCACCAAGCGCTTACAGATACAGAACCCGAACCCCATGGCGCCACCCGTGACGATCGCCTTATCACCCTGCAGGTTATTTACGTCCCCTGCATTCTTGCGCTTGCTCAAAAGCATTCCTGCGCCCAGTGCGCCTGCTGCAAAAAACGTCTTCTTTCCGAGACTAAAAATCATAGTATTCTCCTTTTTTCGTGGTTTTTTTTGTGTAGATACTCTGTATTACTAAGCCCTGTACGGATGTATCTGTTAGAATCCCGGTTATGCTCCGAGATTCAGCCTGTTCATGGTTTCATGGGTAGGCTTGCCGGTTTGAGGATCCCAGCCGAAATAATCCCAGTATTTGCTCATAAAGAGATCGATATCAACACTTCTTCCCTTGTTCGGTCCTTCCTGCAATTTTGGAAGACCCAGGGCGCGGTCACTGATTTTCATATCTCTTGGTTCAATACCGTGTTTGATATTAAAGGCCTGCTTGATAGTCTGAATACGTTCTCCGATCAGCATATATTCCTCAGGGTCCTTGCTCCAGCCTGTTACGGCATTGAGCCACTCAAACACAGGTATCCGGCTTATCCCCATAGACACGCCCATGAGGCACATCCCAGAGCCATTGACCACATTAATAAAACGGCTCAATGCAGCAGCCTGGATAATCTGCTCATCGGTGACCCGATACCGTGAATTCTTGGTACTTATCGGTTTCACTCTGGGCAGCGACGGTATCTTGCTCCAGAGCTGAAACAGCTCATAATATTGAAACGAACCAATGGTATGTCGCCCGGGTGTGGGCTCGACGCTGTAATGCAATGCAAAACCGGGATCGTTGCGGCCGTCGTGCATGGCAGGCTCCTGACCACCGGCATGGACTGCCCATTCCATGGATCCTTTACCGATTTTCTCCGCCGCCTTTTTGGTGCCATCAGCCAGCACATCCCCTATGCCTTCCCGGGCGATCATCTTCTCTAAGAGATCCTTGATGGCTTCGGTATTCCCCCACCGCAACTCGAGACCGTTGGTATCATCTTTCGTGAGCACACCGCGCTCAAAACATTCGATGGCAAAGGCAACCGTAGCACCAGCCGAGATGGTATCCATACCGGCACGGTTCAAGATTTCATTGAGATAGTAGATGCTCTCGGTATCATCATTCATGCAAAAACCGCTCAGGGCAAGGCAAGTCTCATACTCTGGCTTATGGGTTTCCTTGTATTTCCCTGTGGTTGCACAGATACCGCCACAGCCTACGGGACATGCATAGCAATGATATTTCTCCCGTTCTCGCTTCACGATGTGATCGGGATTCACCGATGCCGATTTTTTCGAACCCCAGTCTCTAGGGCTTCCCATCCAGTTCTTGATGGGTGTATCGCCCATCTCCACCGACATCTGATTGACCCCCACAGTTCCCCACTTCCTCATAATGATCCTTGTCGCCGAGCCGTCCATTGCGAAAGCTATCGGCAGCATGCCCAGAATCTTCCCCGCCCAGAGAAGCACCTTTGCACTGATATTCGGTGTCGGCTGCATGATGAACTCATTGAATTTTCTGGAAAGATGGTGCACCTGATCCCGGTCTGCTGCCCCGATCCGCAGATTGCCGGCACACACGACAGCCTTGAGCTTCTTGGACCCCATAACAGCACCCAGGCCCGAACGGGCCGCCATCCTGCCCCGGTCGTTACTGATTCCAGAAATCAGCGATATCTTTTCTCCGGACTGCCCGATACACACGATCTTCGGTTTTTTGCCATGTTCATCATTTTGTTGTATCAGGATCTCCTCGGTCTCCACTGCATCCTTTCCCCATAATAAGGATGCATCTCTCAGTTCGGCCGTACGGTTGCCGACATACAGGTAAACAGGTTTTTTGCTGATACCATGAAAAAAAATTCCATCATACCCACATCGTTTGATAGCCGGTGAAAACGACCCACCGCAGTTGGCATCGCCCCATGTACCGGTGAGCGGTGATTTCCCGACAACCATCCAGCGTCCTGTCATCATGCTGCCCGTACCTGTCAGCAGTCCGGAAACAAATCCCAGGATATTATCCGGACCAAGGGGATCTGCTCGTGCGGGAATGCGATCATAGAGAATCTTTGCCGCCAGACCGGTTCCTGATAGATAATACTCGTACAGTTCATCAGGAATCTTTTCTTCAATACATTCCCCCTTCGTCAGGTCCACCATCAGAATCCTGCCCATATACCCTCGCTCCATCGCTGCCTCCTGTTCGTTTTTTTTGCAAATATTTGATTCCCACTTTGAGTAAGATGTTTTGAACAGGTTTGATATCAGGGTGTCCCGACCAATCCCTCTGAATGGATCCTTTTTTATCTTTTTGGACTTTGTAATGTATCCATAAGGATCAGTGTCGAGCTTGACACTGGAGGCAGGCTTACTGAATTTCCCCATGCAATGGATCACAGCTATGACATATTCTTAGCGGATTTTTGAAAGTATCGCTGCGTGCCCGAATTACAAAAAAAGAAGGAACTTTTGATGCAATTTGTCAGAAAAGAAAAAGAAGAACAGTTTGCAGAAAACAGATTTGGTTCTATCTGGAAAATCCTGTAAGGATCTGTGCCGGTTGGTTGTTCATTTCAGGCATTGTGCTTTCTGAATTCTCCTGGGGATGTCCCGACAATTTTCTGAAAGGCCTTGTAAAATGAAGACGTGGTGTTGAACCCGACATCATAACCAACTGTAATAATTTTCAACTCGGGATTTTCCAGGATAAGTTTCTTGGCCTCGTCGATCCGGTGCTTATTGATATAATCATAAAAACTCGTATGCATTTCATTGTTGAGAATCTCGGAAAGCTGCTTGGCATCGATTGAAAGCAGCTCGGCCAGTTTTGCCAGACTCAGGTCCGAGCCAGCATAGATCTTCTCCTCTTCCATGAGCCGTTCCATTTCCCTGAATACCCTTTTCAGATTCAGACACTGGATCCGTGATTGAGCGTATCTGGCCTTTTCGGTCTCCAGTTTGACAAGCCGCATGTACTCGGGATACCTCATAATTGTTAGGAAAAATACAACTCCGATCCCCGTTATGAAAATGAGGCTCAGTGGAGTAATCCGGCCATACACGATCTGTTCGGCCAGACTAATTATAACCGTTACAAGACTAAACATGGTCTGAAAAAGTACTATGTATCCACTTTCCCCAAGTTCATGCTGCCATTTGTTTCTTAAAAAGAGGAATGCATTCCGCTTCAGGAGAACAAGAAAGTATACGACATGGAGGCCCAGGGCAATACTCATGAGGGACGAGGCAAGAAACGCTTTCCATGCCCCTGCATCGGCCAATGAGATGCTCGAAAGCGCAACTTCGACATCTACCCCCTCAAAGGGGACCATGAGCAGAAGAACACCGACAATGATTCCAGGAAGAAAATGCACGAGATATTGCCTCTGGAAATTAAAACGGGGGTTGATAATTATCTCAAAATAAAAATAGAGCAGCGGTGCTCGCGCAAAGGTAAGTCCGATGTGCACTCCCAGGAGGAAACTGGAGTTATTCATCAACCCTGTCGCAATCAACCAGACTCCGATACTGAACAGCAAGAATGCCGTAAGATAGTGGTCCGGCGTCTTTCTCTTTATGACTAATAGTCCGGCAGCGAGTAGCCAGTAGAGGAAGATACCGGAGACGATTATGTAAGTTGTGTAGATATAGCCCATAGCATTTTTACCTACATCCTTTTTAAGAATTATCCTATACTTTTTGGTTATCTGACTTCCGAATGGATCCAATCATCATGGATGGGTCGTATAACATCTCCTGAATACAGAAGGCCCTTGTCTGCCATGATCTTTATTTTTCAAGTCAGATTACTACCCGATGAAGGCATCATGCCCTATGCAGTTTATTCAAGACTCTCTTAGCCGAGTGTGTTACCCGACTTCGGCAGCAGCGCGATAAAGGGTATCCCGATGCAGGCAACAGCTGCACACATCAAAAAGGCAGGGCGCATGCCGTAGATGTCGCTCACGGAACCGATCACCAGGATAACGCTCGCCCGGACGGCGAAACTGATGGCCATGTAGGTGCCATTGGCTGCCGCCCGGTTGGCGCCTGCATTCTCCATCATCACAGCCATGAGCACCGGCCCTGTCGCGATGGTGGAGAATCCGAGCAGAAGCAGCACCACAAAGAGCAGAGGACCGTGCGCATAGAGCATGGCAAACATCATTAACGGAGAAAACACGGTGGCTGCCAGCAGCACTTTTCTCCTGCCCACGGTATCGCTCAGGGTTCCCGACACAAAAACGCCTGCCGCTCCTGCAGCCTCATATACCGTCAGAGATATCCCGGCAAACCACAGGCTGTTTCCTTCGCTGAAGAGAAATGTCGGAAGGTACGTGGTAATGGCGGATGCCATAAAGGAACGGGCGACAAGGATACCGAACACGCCTGCAATGATGATTTTCATTTCTCTGAGCATTGCAGAAAGCGACGCCCTGCTCCTGGCCGGAGCGGTTTCGCCGGTCTTTCTCAGCCTCCACCACAGGACTGCCGATGCTGCCCACCCCACGAACATGAGCTGCCACATGCCTGTCAGCCCGAGGTTCGAGACTGCCCAGACCGCGACTATCGGCCCGGCAGTACGGGAAAGTTCACCACCTACCATAAAGAAACTCATACCCCTTCCGATGGACTTACCGGACACCTGTGCAGTTATAACCGGTGCAGACACATGAAGCGCGGCAACACTGATGCCCACAGCAAGAAAGGTTGCACAGAGCAGACCGAAAGAGGGGACGAGGCCGATCAGGCACATGAATGTGGCAGTCAGTGCCGGGGTTGCGATGAGAAAATGCCGTTTGAGGTGTTTCCTGTCCGCCAGCGTGCCGAGAAACGGATTGAACAGGGAAGGAAGCTGCATGAACACCGTGAGAGAACCTGCCTGGGTAAGACTCAGTCCAAGCTTCTTGATAATAAGCGGCAGGATGGGGGCGAGAAAGCTGGTGTAGATATCGTGTATGAAGTGTACTGCGGCAATGGCCATGACCTTGTCGGTCTGAAATCTGTCTGAACTTTCTGTGGTTGTCTTGTCAGTCATGCCTCTCTTCTTCTCTCAGCTGGATTCTGATCATAGGGTTTTTCCCTGGAACACGCATGACCCATACCCATATTTGTATTTCCGATCAATCTAAAACGGCTGCTCCTCATTGAAAGACACACAAACCAAGAGGCTTGAATCTTCGGGACAGGAAAATGGTGCTGCACGTATACACCTGTTTTTATAGTCGAGTTCTTTCAGCCTTGAGCCAGATCCTCTAGGGCTTCTTTGTCCAGAGTGGTTATAGTACGGCCTTTGACTTCAATAATACCTTGTGTGGACATCTTCTTCAGGGCACGGGATAGTGTCTCTGGAGACGTGCCGAGCATCTTTTCCCTGGCTGATTGTGCCAGTATATCAGGCTGCTCTTCAGATAGACCGTTTGACAGCGCTATTGATCGAAGAAATGCCTTGATGTCCATCAATATTATATCTCCTGAAAAAATTGATCTATGTCAATGACTTCTCATAGCGGTTTATATAAGTATTATTTATTATAACTACGAGGATCCTTCTGCATAAACTGAGAAGAAAATAAACATGGCACAATAAATACTACCCAAGGAGATCGTGTATGACACATAAGAAGAGAATCGTTGTGATCGGGGGCTCAGCTGCCGGGCCGAAGGCTGCGGCCAAGGCGAGGAGGCTGGACAATGATGCCGAGGTTATTATCCTGCAGAAAGACCCTGATCTTTCCATGGCATCGTGCGGATACCCCTATTATGTCGGCGGGTACTTTGACGACCGCAATATGCTCTTGTGCACGCCCACCGGCGTGACCAGAGACCCGCAGTTTTATCTCAGCGCAAAGGATATCGAGGCACGGACAAATACTGAAGTAACCTCCATAGATCCTAAGAATCATTGTGTTTCCTATAACAATCTCCTCACCGGGGAATCAGGCAGCCTGGAATATGACAAACTCATCATTGCAACCGGGGCAACTCCCAGGATGCCCCCTATCCCGGGAACGGACTTCGATGGCATCACCACCCTTCAGTCAATGAAGGATGCCGATTTTCTCCGCAAAGTACGTGATGAGAAAACAATAAAAAAGGCAGTGGTTATTGGCGGAGGTCTCATCGGCATCGAGACCTGCGAAGCCCTTCAGCTGGCAGGTGTCGAGATCACGGTGATCGAGCTTCTGCCCCAGCTTCTGATGTTCCTCGACTGGGAACTGGCCAAACTCGTTGAAAACCACGTGAGAAGCAAATCTGCAAATGTGATAACCGGCAACGGTATCGCTGAATTTCTGGGCGAAGACGGACACCTCACGGGCGTCAAGTTGGCCAATGGTACCGAATTGCCCTGTGAACTGGCTGTGGTGGCAATCGGCGTTATACCCAATGTCCGCCTGGCAAAAGAGGCAGGGATAACAATCGGTGCAATGGGCGGCATTGAAGTTGATAACTACATGCAGACATCCGATCCGGATATTTATGCTGTGGGCGACTGCGTAGAAACCACTCACCGCATAACCGGGAAAAAGGTGCTGGCCCCCTATGGAGACCTCGCCAATCTGCAGGGCCGGGTGGCAGGAGAGAATGCAGCTACCAGCAACAATGTCACCTTCCCGGGCACCATCCAGACCGGCATCTGCAAGGTGTTCGATTTCTCTGCGGGCGCAACGGGGCTGTCCGAAAGCTCTGCGAAGAAAAACGGGTATGACGACATCGTGACCGTTATCAATGCAAGCCCTGACAAGCCCGGATTCATGGAAGGGCTGCTCCTGGTGACCAAGATGGTTGCCGACAGGAAAACCGGCAAGATCCTGGGCGCCCAGTGCGTTGGCCCCGGAAACGTGAGCAAGCAGATCGCACAGTGGGCCATGGCCATCCAGGGAGGACTCACGGTTGAGGATATCGTGAATTCCGACCTGCCCTATGCACCGCCGTTCTCGCTGGCCATCGATCACTTCATCGCAACAGGCCACATCATGCAGAACAAGATGAAAGGCAGGTTTAAAGGCATCTCCACTGTCGAGGTCAAGACGAAGATCGACAATCACGAAAATCCCTACTTCCTGGATGTACGCGGTCCTGACGAATTCGAGGAAATGCGCCTCGGCATAGGTGAAACCCTTATCCCCCTGGGTGCGCTGAGAAGACGCCTGAATGAGCTGCCCGAAGACAAAGACAGGGAGATCATCTGCTACTGCAAGATATCGCTGAGGGGATATGAAGCAGCACTGGTCCTCGAAGCAAACGGCTGGAAGAACGTCAAGGTCATGGAGGGCGGTATCATGGCCTGGCCGTATCCTCGGGAAAAATAATACAAAAAAAGGGTCTAAGGTGAAGGGTAAAAGGTATTGAGAATACAAGACTTTACACCTTAGACCCTATACCTCATACCAATCCGTTAAAATACCTCGTTATCCCTCTATTCTGTATATGCATGCCGGGTTTTGTTTTTTCCCTGTTCCACTGCAGACCAAGTTACGCTATAGTGCGCCATTTGAGAATGTCCCTGGTTTTCCAGCAGGGTCTACATCGTTACGAACAGGGAGGATGCACCGATGGGTGAGTTGATCGTATGCAAATTCGGCGGCAGTTCGGTTGCCAATGCCGGACAGATTGAGAAGGTCAGACAGATTGTGTCGGCGGATGAAAGACGCCGCTTTGTCGTGGTTTCGGCCCCGGGCAAGGATGCCAATGACTCGGAAAAGGTCACCGATCATCTTTTCAATATCGCCACGGACGGGAGCCACTTCAGGACACGGGGAAAGCATATCAGTGCAAGAGAAAGCTATGACCGGGTGGTGGGCACGTTCAAGTCCCTTATCACATACCTGGCCATAGAGGGCGAAGATATCATTGATGATCTCGAAAA
>JAFGTK010000006.1 GCA_016934135.1 Deltaproteobacteria bacterium
AATAGATAGAAACAAACTTTTTTAACCTCCTCTTATGGATGGCGCGTCCTATGCCCTAACCGCCATCCTATTTTTTTATGTTTGAAATAGCGGGCATATTCCAGGAGTAATACGCACCACCTGTTTTTACTGATTGACATCAGCTCTCTTTGGATTAGCTTTTACTATTACTATGTACTGCACTATATACTGGGAGTCCTAACGATGAACAAGAGCAAACACCTGCCCAAAAATGGAAATAATCTCCTGGATAAGATCAGAGAAGCAAACAAGGAGATTGCCGCGTTGAAACATGAGGTGTCCCGGTATAAAACCCAGGTTGAAAAACTCAATAACAGAAATGGGGCAGATCAGACAATACTGGATGATATTCCTGATTTCATTTGCCGTTTCTCTCCGGATGGAACTATCACCTATGCAAATCCAGCATATTGCACCTATGTGAACAAACCATATGATGCCATTATAACTTCTTCAATTTATTCATATGTTCCCAAGGCAGACAGAAGTCTTTTCAAGCAGTATCTCGATTCGCTCTCAAAGGATTGCCCTGTCCGTATGATCGATTACCGGGCTGTTCTCCCTGGTGAGGAGCTTCGGTGGCAGCAATGGTCGTTAAGGGCGTTATTTGATGATAGTGGCTGCATCACAGAGTACCTTTCGACCGGAAGGGACATTACCAATCTGAAACATGTTGAGACCGGTCTTATCGATGCCCTGGAAAAATACTCCACAATCTTCGAGTCTTCTAATGACGCCATACTGCTTCAGGACGGAAAAAACATTGTCGACTGCAACACTGCCGCACTCAGGTTTTTTCGCTGCAGGGAAAAAAAGCTTCTTTTAAACAAGCACTACACAGATTTTTCTCCACAAAAACAGCCTGACGGGGAAGATTCCAGGCTGAAAGCACAAAAACACATCAACAGGGCCGTAAAGAGAGGCATGGACAGGTTCCAATGGGTCTGCAAGCGCTTTGATGGCTCTACCTTTCCATCAGATGTTATCTTGAGTCCATTCAATCTTGAAGGGAGACTCATCGTTGCAGCGGTAATCAGGGATATCTCAGAGCAGAAAACTATTGAGGACGCACTGAAAAAGAGCGAGGAGAAATATCGTGATCTGGTTGAAAACATAAATGATGCCATCTTCTCACTGGAGGATGACGGTACGGTGACCTATGTAAGCCCGGCAATCAGAAAGATACTGGGTTACACCCCTGATGAGATTACAGGCGCCCTCTTTTATGATTTCATCCATCCCGATGACCTGGAACTCATTGTCAAACGGTATGAAGAACTGATTTCCGGAAAAATATATCCCCTTGAGTATCGTCTCGTGAAAAGGAACGGGAACCCCTGCTGGGTGAGGACCTACAGCAGATCTGTTCTTGAAGGAGACAGGCAACGGATATTCGGCATTATTACGGATATTTCCAAGCGGAAGAAGGCGGAGGAAGACCTGAAGAAGGCATATGACAAGCTGGAGGACATGGTAAAAGACCGCACAGCGGAACTCAGGAGTGCAAACAGACACCTCAGAAAAGAAATCAAGGAACGGGAACGAGTTGAATCCCGGCTGAGGAAAAGCGAAGAGGAACAAAAGCTTATAGCGCAGGAACTCCGGATTGTACTCAACGGGATAACCGACAATATCACCCTTCAAGACAGAAACTTGAATATTGTATGGGCCAACGAGGCTGCTGCAGGCTCCCTTAATATGTCACCCGGGGATCTTATCGGGAAGACATGTTACCAATTATGGCATGGAAGACATGAGCCCTGCAAAGCCTGTCCTGTTAAAAAGGCCCTGGAGACAGGCAGTACGCACGAAGGCATACAGGTTACTCCTGACACCTCAATCTGGGAGGTGCATGGGTATCCCCTCAAAGATGAGCAGGGAAGAGTCAGCGGCGCCATTGAGATAACGAGGAATGTAACCGAGAGAAAAATGCTGGAGGATGAACTGATAAAAAGACAGCGGATCGAGTCCCTGGGCACCCTTGCCGGCGGCATTGCCCATGATTTCAATAATATCCTCACGGTAATACTGGGGAATACATCCTTTTCAAAGATGCTTTTGAATACGGAGGAAAAGGCCTATGAACGGCTCTGCGATGTTGAGAATGCCGCGTTGAAGGCAAAAGAACTTGCCGGCCGGCTGTTGACCTTCTCAAAGGGGGGAAGCCCGCTGAAAAACATTGTAAGCATGGACAGATTCCTGCGTGATACCATTATCCTCACCCTCCAGCGTTCTGATATAACGCCAAGGTTTACCTTTAACAGTAATCTCTGGCCGGTTGAGATCGATGAATCTCAGATCGCCCAGGTCATTCACAATATTATCACTAACGCCCAGGATGCCATGCCTGAAGGTGGCACATTGTCCATCAGTTGCGAGAACATCACGACAGACGAATCGGATCGCCTCCCTGTTCCGTCGGGCAACTATGTCAAGGTGTCCATTGCAGACACGGGTATCGGTATTGAAAAAGAACATATCCACAATATCTTTGACCCGTTTTTCACCACAAAAAAACAGGGATACGGGCTCGGACTGGCGACCTCGTATTCTATTATAAAAAAACATGGAGGATACATAACAGCAGCATCCCAGGAGGAAAAAGGCACGTCTATTATCATCTATCTCCCTGCATCGCCCGAACCAAAACCCCACGGCATGAAGAAAGACGGGGAGATGTTTATGGGCGGAGGCAATATCCTGTTCATGGACGACGAAGAATTCATCAGAGATCTGGCAAAAAGCATCCTTTCGCACCTGGGATATAGGGTAACATTTGCGAAAAACGGTGAAGAGGCTATCAAAGAATACTCAACAGCGCTTCAGCAGGGAACCTCTTTTGATGCGGTAATCCTGGATCTCATCATACCCGAAGGGATGGGCGGCAGGGAGTGTATCAAGAAACTCAGGGAGATCGACCCTGAGGTCAAGGCCATCGTCTCAAGCGGGTATTCCAATGACCCGGTCATGTCAGATCCCCACAAATACGGGTTTAATGCCTTTATCACGAAACCATACAAGATCCAGACGCTGAGCAAAATATTGCGAAATATCATTACAGAACATTGATGGACCGATAACTATACCCGGAAGAGATCATGTTTCCGGTTGTCGTATCGGACAGTGTATCGGCAACGCACTGGGATATCCTGTTGAGAGACATCCTTAAAGCGTATGCATGGGGTGTATCGAAGACATCGCACGATATGAGGGACGGAAAAAAATCACTGAGTTTAACAGGTTGCCGTTCACCTTTCATCTTAGATCTGAAAAACCCCCTGCATGTTTGTGCTTTCAGGTTTTATGTATGTTTGACTTTTCCCGGACAATCCCTACTATAAATATCAGATAACTACCCAAGGAGTAAAACGTGATGAAACTGAGCGAATACTTCGAACATGCAAAGGGCAAAGGCGTACTGGCGACAGCGGATTCGTCCGGAAAGGTTGATTCAGCGGTATATGCACGGCCTCACTTTATTGATGAGGAAAGCATTGCCTTTATCATGTCTGACAGGCTGTCCCATGAGAACCTGAGATCGAATCCCAGCGCATGCTATGTATTCATGGAAGAAGGTGACAAATTTGTAGGCAAAAGGCTCTATCTGACGAAGACCAGCGAAGAAGAAAACAGCGAACTCATCGACGAACTGCGCAGAAAGCGCCACTACATACCACACGGTGAGTACTACAAGGAAAACAAGTACCTGGTCTACTTCCATATCGACAAGGTGCTTCCGCTCATAGGATCACAAGCCCGGCAGTAACGAGTTCAGCTCAAGCCGCATCCCGCTGCTGTTGTCGGCTGCCAGGTATCCAGGATTTCGGGAATTTTCTCAAACCCTTTTCCTTCTTAGAATAATACTGGAGATGACTCCTCCGAAGCCGGCAACGAAGGCGAGCGTCTGGACCAGCCATCCTATGATCGGGATGATGCCGATTCCTGCGAGAACAACAACGCCCAGGAGAGTTTCCAGCAGAATCGGTTTGTTCGGCTTCTTCACTGCAATGGTGATCTTCTTGCCCACCAGCTGGGAGAC
>JAFGTK010000331.1 GCA_016934135.1 Deltaproteobacteria bacterium
GAAAAAGACAGAGACAGTGCCGCCCTGGACTTCTGGTATGAAATCCACAAGGGCATCCAGGAATCCCTGAGAGAGTTCTGATGGGGGATGGGGATCTGGAGTCGCCCGAGACAACTAACCTATCTATCCGGTTATAGCTTCAATCTGGTGAAGTCCTCATTTTTCTGATTGGTTCGAAGCAATCAAGAACTGTCAGAGCTGCCCGGTGTATTTGCTGCAGGATTTCACGGACCAATCCCCTGTCATGGTCGCGACCGGCAATCGCTGCCACGGCCGGGTCATGAGTGTGTACATGCTGACATTTCCGGCTCATCCCATCGGCAATATGATCATGAATGTCTTTGCCGATGCCTGCAGCGTACCGGTAACCGTGGGCCTGGGAGGCTTTTTCCTTGCACTTGTCACTGTCCTGTCCGGGCTTCTCAGCCCGTCCTGCCGCAGTCTGCAGCATGGCGTCAGCACCGTCAACAATGCCACAATGCCGCAAGGTCGTCAGCATTATCCTTCAACAGGTTCATATAGACCGTTTCCAGTTCAATCATTTCCGTATCCCGGTTGCGGAGCCATTCGGCAAGCCATGCAAACCGGATGGCCACGATCATCTCCACCAGAACACTCCAGCCTGACCCGGAGAAAACCTGCGATTCTTGCAGCGTGCGGATAAACTTCATAACAAGCGGACCGGCGAGGGCGTCCGGGTTTTCCATACCCATACACCCGACCAGGGTTGCGGCATCGTAATTCTCCGGTTTGATACCGGAAAATTCCCAGTCAATGACACTCTGGATGGCATCATCCGACCAGATCATATTCAACGGATGGTAATCACCATGACAAAAAGCAACGCTGAGAAGATCATGAACGTGCGCCAGGCGTTCCTGGAGAAAGGCGATGACCGGCACAGCACTTGCGAACAATACAGGCTCACGGACCCTGATCCGGCCGGTAAGCGTTTCGACGTAACCCTGAATCGAAAAAGTCGGGGTGGAGATATCTTCTGGCAGGTTCCTGGATGTCTTTCTAAGATTGATTAGAAAATCCGCCATAGCCTCGCCCCGCCAGCCATCAAAGGCATATCCCGGACGATTTAGCGGCTTACCCGGAACATAGCATGATGCCTGCCAGAGCCGGCCCCTGATCCGGACAATCTGCCTGCCGTCTGGAGTCCGAATATAGGGGTGAACACCTGGAAGACCCTGACGGGAAAGAAAGTCGAGCCGATCGATAACAGCCTGTTTCTTATCCCGGTCCTGCCGCCGGATAGCCTCCAGTACCACCAGTTGGTTATCCGGGCATTCAACCACGCACCGGAACTCGCTTCGCCGGGGACTGCCGCTTACGGGCAGATCACCGCGTAGAGTAACCGCACCCAGACTCCATTCACCGGCCGCCTCGACGGCCGCTTCCCGCATCGCATTATGGCTCACCTCTTTCATGTACCATGCCCTTGTGTACCGGTATAGTTCTCCTTCTTTAATGCATATCTCTTACCGGGGTGATCTGAAAGATAAAAATGGTTAATCATCTCCTGTAAAAGGCTCATACGGAAGCTTGGGGCCTGCCTGTTCAAACATGCTTAAGAATGCAGCAAATAAAATCGTATTTCCCTGCTCATATTCGAATCCGGCTAACGTCGTCAACGGGTTGCGGATCTTCGCAAGCATCTCCTTCCATTTCCTTGAGTCCGCTGTCACCTTGATATCAAAATCTCCCTGGTCAAATGCAGCGGTATCAGTCCTTCTGATCTCTGCCACGCCTCTTCGCACATGGATGATATAGGCCTGGCCTGCATCCGGGAATTTCATTCCCACACGCTTATCTATGTCTGCGCTCGCCACAGGGTTTAGATTCACCGCCAGCAGTTCGAAATATCCTTCCAGGGGAAACTTGTGCACCTGGGCAGGCTCCGGCCGGGCATCCGCCATGGCGATGAAGTTATCGCGGATCTCGAGGGCCTCTGTCAGATAATAATGCCTGGCATTGGGATTTTCCTCCTGCTGCCCGAGGGCGACAAGCGCCCTTACCCGGATATCCTTCATCCCTGAACTGTCAGGATCCAGCTGTGCCAGGTACGTTGTCAGCTGCAGGGCAGCCTGGTATTCACCTTTTTCCAGGGCCTTACGGGCATGCGCTAAAAGGGCTTCCTGCCCGCCTGCCAGGCGCGCCATCAGACGCGCATGTTCTGTTCTGCCAAGCGGCTCGATCATGGCAGAGTCCCCGTCAAACCATCCCAGGTTCCCGGCAAACACCGAACGTACAGACCAGGAAACCTTTCCGTAGAATGGCTGAAGATAGGGGGCACCGGCCAGATGAGGAGGAAGTTTGATATGTTCCGCGAGTTCGTCCGGGGTCATTCCCCTGTTGATGGATCTGATCGCCTGGTCATGAACATACTGGATTGCATCACGGTAGTCTCGGAGCACCGTTTCTATTCTCTCCTGGCCAAGGACGGGTCTGCTGTGAGAGGGCACCAGATACCTGGCCTTTCTGTCCCGCATCAGGTCAATGCTGCGGTACCACTGCTGCAGGCTCCTGTACGGGGTCCCGCGGATCGTATACAGGTTGGGAAAGGTCCAGTAGAAGTTGTCTCCGCACAGCAGCACACGCTGAGCCGGAAGCCACACGAAGATCTGGTCATCGGTCTCGCCCGGGGCATGCACGAGCTCGAACTCGATGCCCGCTACCTCAGCGGCAAGGGTATCGGAAAATGTTATGGTAGGCGGCAGATACCCAAGCCTGCTTCTGGAATCAAAATGCAGAAACGGGCCGATGCCGCAGTTCACCAGGGCATCTTCACCCAGATACCTGCCGAACATGCGCATGGAACGCATATCGATAACCGTGCGCATCTTACTCAGCAGACGCCCCACATAGTACGGGGTTGTTTCATGGGCATAGATGTCAATGTCAGCATCCTGAGCAAACACCTGCGCACCGAAGATATGGTCCACGTGATTGTGCGTGTAGATGATGGCCTTTACCGGCTTGGTGCATATCTTCCTGAATTCACTCAGAACTTCCGAGGCTGCCTCGCAGGACTCCATGGTATCGACGATAATCACCCCGTCATCGCCTTCGATCATGATGGAGTTGGCCAGACCGAAACCGATTGCCACGTACACATTGTCTGCCACCTTTTCAACGCCCTTTTCAAACACAGCGGTATGTGCGGCCAGGGTTGGTGCCGCAGCAATGCCATCGAAGGTCTTCCCCTTTTCAGCGGGCCTGTGGGCGCAGGCTGAAAGCGCCATGCAGTAGGCGATTATATAAATTATGAAGCAGCGTTTCATCATCGATCCCTCCTCTTGTTCACCTCTGGTCTCCATGACAGTGTGCACCTCTGCAGGCCGTGCATTTCCTGCAGAGAAAATGACCACCCTCTCGTATATAATTAGCGCTGCACCCCATACTTGTCTATATATTCACGCGGATTGTCCCGTATACTGAATCAGAAAAAACAGAGAGGTCGGCTCTTCGAAAAAGGTGGTCTCATATCTTTATTCTTGAATCCGTCTTCGCGTCTACGCCGGACGAGAAGACGGATTCAACTGAGAATATTGGATACATGCAGGCATCAGGAGCTTGGAAAGACACAACGAAAAGATAGCGCCAGATGATATCTCGAATCCTGAATTACACAGGCACAGGGTCTACCGTTGACTCCTGGCAACTGCTTCTTATTATAAATTTAAGTAATATCAGGAACATTAACAACACCGCATCCAGATTCCCGGCATCATGTGTTGATAGAAGGGGTCAGGCTATTAAACATGATCTGTATATCTTAACCGGAAATAAAACTGTGACTGTTTTTAAAAGGAGGGAAGACCCATGAAAAAACCCGTTGTGAGCATCATAATAGCGGTTGTTGTGATTGTCGCGGCCGCGGTTATTTACTATGCCACGAGACCGCCCGAAGCCGCTGCTACCATTAAGATCGGAGTGATCGGTCCGATGCAGTATGTCCAGGGCATAGGCCACTGGAACGGAGCGACCATGGCCGCCGATGAAATCAACGCGGCAGGAGGCATCCAGGTTGGCGACAAGAAAATGAAGATCGAACTTGTCCAGGCAGATTCCAACGAATTCATCAATATCACCGATGCCACCAATGCCATGGAGCGTCTCATCACGAACGACAAGGTGGATTTCATTGTTGGAGGTTTCAGGACGGAGGCGGTTCTCCCCATGCAGGACATCGCCATGGAAAACAAGAAGATCTTCATCGGCGTGGGGGCCGCGCACGATGAACTCTGCCTGCGGGTGGCCAAAGACTACGATACCTACAAATATTTTTTCCGGGGCTCCCCTTTCAATTCCTCATACCTGGGCAGAACGAGCTTCATCCACCTGGGCACTGTGGCGGCTATCTTGAAAAATACCCTGAATATAGAGAACATAAAGGTCGCCATCGCCGCGGAAAAAGCCATATGGACCGAACCCATGATCAAGGCATCCGAGGGTGTCATCCCCAAGATGGGCATGGAACTGGCAGGAGTCTGGCGGCCCTCTCCGGTGGCTACCGATGTAACTGCTGAGCTCTCAGCCATTCAGCGTTCAGGGGCCCATATCATATTCACGATCTTTTCCTCTTCCGTGGGAATTCCCTTTGCCAGGCAGGCGGGCGAACTCAAGATTCCCGCCGTTCAGGTGGGTATCAATGTAGAAGCTCAGAAAGACGGCTTCTGGCAGGCCACGCAGCAGATGGGCAATTATGTTTCAACCCTGAATACCTATTGCCGTGGGGTCGAGTACAATGAGCTGACCAAGCCCTTTGTTGACGGCTATGTGGAAAGATTCGGCGAAACACCGACCTACACTGCCGATACCTACACTGCCATAAAATACGCCCTGAAGCCGACCATTGAGAAGGCCGGGACCCTCGATGCGGATACGCTGGTGGCCATTTTGGAAAATGCCTCATATATGGCGCCCTCAGGCAAGGTGGAATACCTCAAAGATGAAAACGGCAATCACATGCATGAGCTGAAGTGGGGTCCGGGGAATATCACTGCTCTGGGCGTTCAATGGCAGGACGGTGAACTGAAGGGCTTCTGGCCCAACAAGTGGAAGGCGGTCCCGGAGGCACCGGAGGTGACCTATAAAGGAATAGTGCCCTATAAAATACCGCCCTGGGTTATCGAGGCGTACAAGAAATAAGTGATATATACTGATCGGCGCAGACCCGTCCCTTTGCCTTAAGGGACCAGGACGGGCCGGCAGCGCCCATGTACTGGGGGCATATGGTTCTGGATATCATCATCAGCGGCCTCATAAGCGGGAGCGTTTACGCCCTGCTCGCCATAGGGTTTTCCCTTATCTTCGGCGTGGCCCGCATCGTGAACATCGCTCATACCGCCTTCTACATGGTGGCCGGCTACTGCATTTATTACACCACCCACGAAATGGGGTTTCATCCTGTCTGGGGCATGTTCGCCGCCGTCATTGTAGTCACCGGGCTCGGCATGATCTGCTACAGATTTCTCATAAACCCGATCCGGGAGCATGAAGGCGCCGTCCTTATCGCAACCATCGCCCTGGCCATGGCCCTTCAGGAGATCATGACAATCATGTTCACGGGCACGTATCTGAGTGTGCCGTCGCTGGTCAAGGGCTATCTTGTTATCCTGGGCGTCAAGGTCTTTTATCAGCAGCTCCTGACCTTCATTGCGGCGCTCGTCGCTTTGGGAGTGCTCTGGGCTCTTCTCATGAAAACCAGGCTTGGACTGGCAATCCGTTCCACTGCCCAGGACAAGGAGGTGGCCAACCTCATGGGTATCAACGAGGCGCGTGTCGCCATGATAACCATGGGCATCTCCGTGGGACTTGCCTCGTTCACCGGTGCCATTGTGGTGCCGCTTACCATACTCGATCCCCTCATGTGGATGCACCCGCTGATCATGATGATGGCCGTTGTCGTGCTGGGCGGACTGGGAAGTCTCAAGGGGAGTTTCATCGGCGCATATATCCTGGGTTTTGCCGAGGCGATCGTGGTCTTTGCAATACCCGCAGGTGCCTTTCTGAAGGGCTCGGCAGCGCTGTCCATCATGATCCTGGTATTGATCATCAGACCGGAAGGCCTTTTTGGTGTAACCTTTGAGGAGGAACGATAGCCATGGAACTTATTGTCTTTTACCTGAGGAAGCTCGTTACCATCATTATGAATGAAGTCATTGTGCTCCCTTCACGGGTCGTTGTCGTCGTCTTTTTTCTCTTCCTGCTCTTCCTGCCCGTGTTCACCAGCAATCAATACACGCTTCGCATCTTCACGCTCACCTGTATCTTTGCCATACTGGCGGCGAGTTGGGATCTCCTTTCCGGGTTTACGGGCCAGATGAATTTCGGGCATGCCCTTTTCTTCGGCGTCGGCGCCTATTCTGCGGCCATGATCAATCTGCACGCCCATATTCCACCCTGGGGGAGCATCCCCCTTGGCGCACTAGTCGCGGTTCTGGCAGGCCTTATCATCGGGATTCCCTGTCTCAGGCTCAGGGGGACCTATCTGGCCCTTACCACCCTTGCCTTTCCCATCATACTTATGGGCCTGGTTTTCGCCTTTCCCGATCTGACCGGCGGCGAGCTGGGGATTTCCGGCATTGAACGGATAACGAACTCCCGCGTTGCTAATTACTACATTGCAGCAGGTCTCATGTTCGGCCTGTGCACGATCATGTGGAAGATTACCGACTCCAATACGGGCATCATCTTTCATGCCATCAGGGAGGACGAACTGGCTGTTCGGGCCTCCGGCATCAACACGACACGGTATAAACTGATGGCATTCTGCCTGAGCGGCTTTTTCGCCGGTATTGCCGGGGGACTCTATGCCCACTTCATGAGGATCGCCGGCCCTTCGACCCTGGAAGTCTCCATGTCCTTCCTGGTGGTCATCTGGGCCGTGTTCGGCGGCGTTGCCACCATCTATGGCCCAGTGGGAGCGGTATTTATCCTTTTTCCATTACTGGAATTCCTGCGCTTCTGGCAGGAGTACCGGACGCTGATGTTCGCCTGCGTCCTGATTGTGATTCTTCTCTATATGCCCGACGGGCTTTTCCCATGGTTGCGGGACAAGATAGAAACCGAGTGTCCCCGGTGCAAGATCAGAAATATTTCCAGCCGTACCACATGCCGGGTGTGTACGGCGCGTCTGGACTGACGGCAGTCCTTAAGCTCACCTCCTGCGCGAGGGAGGTGAAAGAGAATACAGACACTGTGAGGCAAAACCATGGATGCAAAAGAAGCCTATTTATCCAAGCCCTGGCTGAAACACTATCCCGAAGGTGTTTCCTCAACCGTCGATGTCCCGGCGCAATCGGTCCCTGATATCTTCGGCGAGGTGGCGGAAAAATTCGGAAACAGAACTGCGCTGATCTTCTACGGAAAGAAGATCAGTTATACGGAACTGAAAGAACTGATAGAGAAGTTTGCCACGGCCCTTTCTGATCTGGGAGTAAAGAAGGGGGATACCGTCGCACTCTATCTCCTGAACTGCCCGCAGTTTATCATCGCCTATTTCGCTGCCTTGAAGATCGGCGCGAAAGTCACCCCGATCAGCCCGGTCTACACCAGCCATGAAATACGGCACCAGCTTGAAGACAGCGACGCGACGACGCTGGTCTGCCTCGACATCCTCTATGACAATGTCGAAAAGACCGGCATTACCCTGAAAAACATCATCCTCACGGGAATTGCCGAGTATCTGCCTGCATTCAAGAGGCTTCTGGGCAAGAGTGTGGTGGGAAAGATCTATTCGGAGATGCAGGTCCCTGCCTCCGCGCACAACTGCAGGGAAGGACTCCTTCATTTCAAGGACCTCATCAAAAAATACCCGGCCCGGCCCCCAGAGGTATCCATCGACCCGGCGCATGACATTGCGGCCCTGCCCTATACGGGCGGCACCACGGGGCTTCCGAAGGCGGCTATCCTCACACACACCAATATGGTGGCCATGCAGGCCCAGATACGGACATTCTGGCCGTTTTTTGAAGAAGGCAATGAACTGGC